>JAYSKH010000047.1:0-1308 GCA_043726505.1 Undibacterium sp.
GCATGTCGGCCAGTTTCTTTTGCACCAGCTGGTTCGCAGCGAGTGGACGGCCAAACTGATGGCGGTCCATCGTGTACTGGCGCGCGGTGAACCAGCAGAATTCAGCCGCACCCAATGCGCCCCAGGCAATGCCGTAGCGGGCAGAGTTCAGGCACGTGAATGGCCCCTTCAGGCCTTCCACGTTCGGCATCAGGTTTTCTTCCGGCACAAAGACTTCATCCAGCACGATTTCGCCGGTGATCGATGCGCGCAAGCCTACCTTGCCGTGAATGGCCGGAGCGGATAAACCTTTCCAGCCTTTTTCCAGGATGAAGCCACGGATGCGGCCATCATCGGTCTTCGCCCATACAACAAATACGTCGGCGATAGGGCTGTTGGTGATCCACATTTTTGCGCCGCTCAGCGAATAACCGCCGGGCACCGTTTTTGCGCGAGTAACCATGCTGCCGGGATCAGAGCCATGGTCAGGCTCGGTCAGACCGAAGCAGCCTATCCATTCGCCGCTGGCCAGCTTGGGCAGATACTTCTGCTTCTGCGCTTCGCTACCGAATTCGTTGATAGGTACCATCACCAGTGAACTCTGCACGCTCATCATCGAGCGATAGCCGGAATCAATGCGTTCCACTTCACGCGCGATCAATCCGTAGCAAACATAATTCAATCCTGCGCCACCGTATTCGGCGGGGATGGTTGCACCCAGCAGGCCCAGTTCACCCATCTCGCGAAAAATCGCAGGATCGGTTTTTTCGTGGCGAAAAGCTTCCAGCACGCGCGGCGCCAGTTTTTGTTCGCAATAGACGCGGGCAGCTTCCTGCACCATGCGTTCGTCATCGCTGAGCTGCGACGACAACAATAAAGGGTCTTCCCAATGAAATGCTGCTTTGGCCATCTGTTTCTCCTGATTTTTTCCAGAACTCAGTTCTGTTTATGTTTTAGTGATAATCCTAATTTCGCGCGGCGTGTCAGCCACAGGCTGGGGCGGTATCTCGGGTCGCCGGTGTAATCCAGCAAATTCTGTAATATCGTCAGTATGCGCATGGCGCCGAGTTTGTCGCCCCAGGCCAGCGGCCCGGTCGGGTAGGCAAGCCCCAGCTCTACTGCCTTGTCCAGATCGTCCGGCGTGCAGATATCCTGCTGCGCCATATCGCAGGCAATATTGACGATGCAGGCCAGTATCCTCTGTACGACAAATCCGGGGCTGTCCTGCAGCAGGCTCACGCTCTGCCCGCTTTGCATCAGCAAACTGCGCGCCTGCTGTGCAGTGCCCGCATCCGTGCCGGGATTGCTCATCAGGCTCAAATGCCCCTG
>JAYSKH010000048.1:0-38374 GCA_043726505.1 Undibacterium sp.
ACACTGAAGTCGTGGGGTGCATGGAGGCAATAAAATCTGCCGCTTTCGCTGTCATATTTAAATCGGCTTTTTACGGTTTGAAAATGAACGATTGCCGCAGTGACGGACTCTAAGCGGCATCCATAAGTCTTTGTGTGGTAGGTGGCGACAAAGGAGATCTGTATGAAAATCTTTGACAACTACGCAGCACGTTATGAAAGGACTCGCGAAGAAGAATATTCTTTGCAGGAGTATCTGGAGTTATGCAAAAAAGACAGGCTGGCGTATGCGTCTGCAGCGGAAAGGCTGCTGGCAGCGATAGGCGAGCCGGAGATGGTGGACACCCGCCATGACTCAAGGCGGTCGCGCATATTCTCCAACAAGGTCATCAAAATCTACCCGGCGTTCCGTGAGTTCTACGGCACTGAGGAAGTCATCGAACAAGTCGTCTCCTACTTCCGCCACGCGGCGCAAGGCCTGGAAGAACGCAAACAAATCCTGTATTTGCTGGGCCCCGTCGGTGGCGGTAAATCGTCGATTGCCGAAAAACTCAAGTCGCTGATGGAGAAGATTCCGTTCTACTGCATCAAGGGATCGCCAGTCAACGAATCTCCGCTCGGCCTGTTCAACGAGGAAGAGGACGGCACTATCCTGGAAGAAGATTTCGGCATTCCACGCCGCTACCTGCGCACTATACCGAGCCCGTGGGCCGTCAAGCGCCTGCATGAATTCAATGGCGATATCAACCAGTTCCGCGTTGTGCGCCGTTACCCATCGGTGCTGAAACAGATCGCGGTGTCCAAAACCGAACCGGGCGATGAAAACAACCAGGATATTTCTTCGCTGGTCGGCAAGGTCGATATCCGCAAGCTGGAAGATTATGCGCAGGACGATCCTGATGCCTACAGCTATTCCGGTGGCCTGTGCCTGGCGAACCAGGGGCTGATGGAATTTGTCGAGATGTTTAAGGCACCGATCAAGGTTCTGCATCCGTTGCTGACGGCGACGCAGGAAGGTAACTTCAAAGGTACCGAAGGTTTTGGCGCGATACCGTTTGACGGAGTTATCCTGGCCCACTCGAATGAATCCGAGTGGAAGGCTTTCCGCAACAACAAGAACAACGAAGCGTTTCTAGACCGTATCTATATAGTCAAGGTGCCTTATTGCTTGCGGGTTACCGACGAAATCAAGATTTATGAAAAGCTGGTGCGTGGCTCATCGCTGTGGGAAGCCCCTTGTGCTCCCGGCACGCTGAAGATGATGGCGCAGTTCTCGGTGCTGTCGCGGCTGAAGGAGCCCGAAAACTCCAGTATTTACAGCAAAATGCTCGTCTATGACGGTGAAAATCTGAAGGATACCGATCCCAAGGCCAAGTCGCGGCAAGAATATGCCGACTACGCCGGTGTGGATGAGGGCATGAACGGACTTTCCACGCGTTTTGCATTCAAGATACTGTCCAAAGTCTTCAACTTCGATAATACCGAGGTGGCAGCCAATCCCGTTCATCTGCTGTATGTGCTTGAACAACAGATTGAACGCGAGCAATTTCCGCCCGAAACCGAGCAAAAGTATTTTTCGTATATCAAGGAATATCTGGCGCAGCGCTACGCGGAATTCATTGGCAAGGAAATCCAGACCGCCTACCTGGAAAGCTATTCGGAATACGGGCAGAATATTTTCGACCGCTATGTGACTTTTGCCGATTTCTGGATACAGGATCAGGAATTCCGCGATCCCGATACAGGTGAAAGCTTTGACCGGGATGCGTTGAATAACGAACTGGAAAAAATCGAGAAACCGGCGGGCATTTCCAACCCCAAGGATTTCCGCAACGAAATCGTCAATTTCGTGTTGCGGGCGCGGGCGCAGAACGCCGGCAAGAATCCTACGTGGACCAGCTATGAAAAGCTGCGCACGGTGATAGAGAAAAAAATGTTCTCAAACACAGAGGAATTGCTGCCCGTCATCTCCTTCAATGCGAAGGCCAGTGCAGATGATGCCAACAAGCACCAGGAATTTGTTGAGCGGATGGTGGCCAAAGGCTATACCGCAAAACAGGTCAGACTGCTGTGTGAATGGTATCTGCGTGTGAGGAAATCGTCCTGAGGTCTTCACGGAAACCGGGTGGCCGGGGCGGCGGGAAACCTGCCCCGGGTTCCTAAGGAGCCTGTTCAAGCCGGCATGTAGCGTGGACAGGTATCCGACATAGGGGAGACCGTTTTGGTGCATTTAATTGATCGTCGTGTTCAAGGCAAGAATAAATCCGCCCCTAACCGGGAACGTTTTTTACGGCGTTACAAGGGGCAGATCAAGGAAGCTGTTGCCCGCGCAGTCAAAGGCCGCTCTATTACCGATATAGAAAGCGGCGAAAAAATTTCCATTCCCGTCAAGGACGTCAATGAGCCGACCTTCGGGCATGCGCGTGGCGGCGTGTGGGAAACCGTTAACCCCGGCAATGAAGAATATCTGAAGGGCGACCAGATCCAGCGACCCAAGGGCGGCGGCGGATCCGGCAAGGGGCAGGCCGGCAACAGCGACGAAATGAGCGAAGATGAATTCGTGTTTCAGCTGAGCCGCGAAGAATTCATGAATTATTTCTTCGAAGACCTGGAGCTGCCGAACATGGTCAAGACGCAGCTGGCGGCCACGACGGAATTCAAAAATCAGCGCGCCGGCTACAAGACTTCCGGCACCACATCCAGCCTGCACGTGCTGCGTTCGTTGCGCGGCGCATTGGGGCGTCGCATTGCAGTCGGTGGTAAGTCCGCGCGCCGGCTGAAGGATGCCGAACTGGAAATGGCGGCGCTGATGGAGACCTCGCCTGATCTGAATGACCCGGGCATAGCGGCGCTGAAGCATGAAATCCATCATCTGAGGACGCGGCTGCTGGCGATTCCTTTCATTGACCCGTTTGACCTGCGTTACAGCAACCGCATCAAGGTGCCCAAGCCATCCACGCAGGCGGTGATGTTTTGCATACTGGATGTGTCCGGCTCCATGGATGAGCAAAAGAAGGATACGGCGAAACGCTTCTTTATCCTGCTGTATCTGTTCCTGACGCGCGCGTATGACAAGATAGAAGTGGTGTTCATCCGCCACCATACGGCAGCGTCCGAAGTCGATGAAAACGAATTCTTCCACTCGCGCGAATCCGGCGGAACCATCGTATCGTCGGCGCTGAACCTGCTGACCAAGGTCATCAAGGACCGTTATCCTGCCGGCGACTGGAACGCCTATGTGGCACAGGCTTCCGATGGTGACAACTGGGACAATGACTCCATTACTTGCAAGCAGCTGCTGATCAATACCATCATGCCGCTGGTGCAATACTATGCGTATGTGGAGATTACCGAGGGCGATCCGCAAAATCTGTGGGAAGAGTATACGCAGGTGCTGGATCACCACGCCAACTTTGCGATGCAGAAAATACAGGCGCCTGCAGATATCTATCCCGTGTTCCGTGAGCTGTTTAAAAAACAGCCGAAGTGAGGTGAGCCATGAACAGCCCAAGCGACAAGTTCAAGAACCCGCGCCGCCTGCCCGAACAATCCGAATGGACGTTCGACCTGATAGAACAGGCACATGACGAAATCCGCCGAGTTGCGCAAAACTTCGGCCTGGATACCTACCCGAACCAGCTGGAAATCATTACCGCCGAGCAGATGATGGACGCTTATGCGTCGGTGGGCATGCCGATCTCTTACAACCACTGGTCGTTCGGCAAGCATTTCCTGTCTACCGAAAAGAGCTACAAGCGCGGGCAGATGGGGCTGGCCTACGAGATCGTCATCAACTCCAATCCCTGCATCTCTTACCTGATGGAAGAGAACAGCCTGACGATGCAGGCACTGGTCATCGCGCATGCGGCTTACGGGCACAACTCTTTTTTTAAAGGTAACTACCTGTTCCGCACCTGGACCGATGCAGAAGCGATCATTGATTACATGGTATTTGCAAAGAATTACATCGCTGATTGCGAGCAGCGCTACGGCATGGAGGCGGTGGAGCTGCTGCTGGATTCTTGCCACGCGCTGCAGAACTATGGCGTGGACCGCTACAAACGGCCGACCAAGCTGTCGCTGACTGAAGAGCGGGAGAGGCAGGAGGAGCGCGAGGCCTATCTGCAGTCGCAGATCAACGATCTGTGGCGCACGCTGCCGCGCCGCGAAGATGCCGTCATCAACCGCGAAGCGCAGCGTTTCCCGCCTGAGCCGCAGGAAAATCTGCTGTACTTTATTGAAAAGTATTCACCGCTGCTGGAACCCTGGCAGCGTGAGATTGTGCGCATCACACGCAAGATCTCCCAGTATTTCTACCCGCAGCGCCAGACCCAGGTGATGAACGAAGGCTGGGCGACGTTCTGGCATTATACGATCCTGCATCAGCTGTTTGATGAAGGCATCGTCGGCGACGGTTTCATGATCGAATTCCTGCAAAGTCATACCAATGTTGTTTACCAGCCGCCGGTAACCAGTCGCTACTTCAGCGGCATCAACCCGTATGCGCTGGGTTTTGCGATGATGCGCGACATCCGCCGCATCTGCGAAAATCCTACCGAGGAAGACCGTCACTGGTTTCCGGACATCGCCGGCAGCGACTGGCTGAAGACACTGAACTTTGCGATGCGCAACTTCAAGGATGAAAGCTTCATCGCCCAGTTCCTGTCGCCGAAGCTGATACGCGATTTCCATTTCTTTTCCGTGCTGGACGATGACAAGCAGGAAAAGCTGAATATCTCTGCAATTCATAATGAAAGCGGCTACCAGTATCTCCGACAGCAATTGGCCGGCCAATATAATCTTGGCAACCGCGAGCCGAATATCCAGGTATGGTCGGTAGATATGCAGGGTGATCGCGCATTGACGCTGCGGCACCAGCAATTCCTGCGCCGTCCGCTGAATCCGCAGACACAAGAAATGTTGAAGCATGTCGCCAGGCTGTGGGGTTTTGACGTCTATCTGGAGACGGTGGATCACAACGATGTGGTATTAAGCACACAGGAATGTAAATGGGAGAAACGCAGCCGGCCCCGGTAAGGCGAACCGTTGGGATTGCCTAGCGTAATGAGGGCAAGTTCAGATAGAATGCGTGGACAAGCAGATTATTTCCCGACGGAGACAAAAAGATGTATTTAGACCACCCACGTATTTCCGCGACCCGCAGTGAAACTGAACCTGACAGGATAGAGCGCCTGAACCGGGTGTATGGTTATGCAATAGGCCTGGCGGATTTGGACGGCAATACGGAGTGCATTACCAAGCTGTCAAAAATACATGATCATAAAGGCATCCTGATGGTGATCTGGTTTCAGGAACCGACGGAAAAAGAAAAAGGCTATTTTGTCAAAGCGTGGATGAGCAAGGTTGGCGATTTGTCTACCCGCGTTGAACATGAGGTGCAGCAGCAAGAGAATTTGGCTGCCGACGCCTGATGTGCTGACAGGGGTGCTACCGTTCCCCTGCTCCCTGCAAAGATCCAAAAAATCCCTGGTCTTAAGAAGAAAGACCGGGGATTTTTTTATGCTGCAGCATGCGCAAGCTGTTCAGCACGACCAGCAGGCTGGTGCCGGTATCGGCAAAGACCGCCATCCACAGGCTGGAATGTCCGGTCAGCGTGAGTATGAAAAACACCGCCTTGATGCCCAGCGCCAGCGAGATGTTTTGCCACAGTATCGCCGCGGTGCGACGGGAGATATGAATAAACTCCGGCAGCTTGCGCAAATCATCCTGCATCAGCGCCACGTCGGCGGTTTCCAGCGCGGTATCGGTGCTGGCTGCGCCCATCGCAAACCCTATATTCGCCCTTGCCAGCGCAGGCGCATCATTGACGCCATCGCCGACCATGCCCGTCACCGAACCGCCACTCAGTTCATTGACGGCGGCCAGTTTATCCTCCGGCATCAGGCCTGCGCGTACATCAGTAATTCCAAGTTCGCTGCCTATCGCCAGCGCTGTCTGCCGATTGTCGCCACTCAGCATGACAAGCCTCATGCCCATCGCCTGCATATGCGCCACCGCTTCCCGGCTGGTGTCGCGCAGGCTGTCGGCCACCGCCAGCACGGCCAGCACGCCGCTGTCGTCGCATAGCAGCACTGCTGTCCTGGCCTTTGCTTCCAGCCGGCCCAGTTCCTGCTGCAGCCGGTGTTTTTGCTCGCCTGACAAATTGAGACCAAGTTCATCCAGCATGCGCTGGTTGCCCAGATGGTAGAGTTTACCCGCTACGTTACCGCGCACGCCGCGGCCGCTGAGCGACTGGAAATCGTTTACCGCATATAGCGCTTCTTTGCCCTCATTGCCAGCGTGCGCAGTAACAATCGCATGCGCGACCGGATGCTGCGACAGCGCATCCAGGCTGGCGGCGATGCGCAAAACTTCGTTTTCACTGACAGATGCCAAAGGAACGATGTCGGTCAGCGCCGGCTTGCCCTGGGTCAGCGTACCTGTCTTGTCCAGAGCAATGGTTGTCAGTTGCCGGCCTTGTTCCAGATACAGACCCCCTTTGACCAGGATGCCGCGGCGGGCCGCCAGCGCCAGCCCGCAGACTATCGTCACCGGCGTGGAAATGACCAGCGCGCAAGGGCAGGCGATGACCAGCAGCACCAGCGCCTGATAAATGCTTGCATGCCAGCCAGCCGATCCCAGCAACGGCGGCAGCACTGCTACCAGCAGCGCAATGGCAAACACCACCGGTGTGTATATAGCAGCAAACTTATCCACAAAACGCTGCGTAGGCGCGCGCTGGCTCTGCGCCTGCTGCACCGAGCGTGCGATGCGGGCCAGCGTGGTTTCATTCTTGAGGCTGGATACGCGTATCTCCAGCAAACCGGCCTGGTTCAGCGTGCCGGCGTAGACTTTGTCGCCGGCTGTTTTATTGACCGGCATGCTTTCGCCGGTGATCGGGGCCTGGTCCACGGCAGACTGGCCGCTTTCCACGATGCCGTCCAGCGCTATCCTTTCACCGGGGCGCACCCGCATCAACTGACCCACGGTGATCTGCGCTGTCGCAGTGTCCTGCCAGTTGCCGTCTGGTTGCTGCAGCAAGGCCGTGTCCGGCGCATGCGCGGCAAGGCCGGCAATTGCATTGCGTGCGCGGTCCAGGCTGGCGGCTTCTATCATTTCTGCAATGCCGAACAGCCAGATGACGACGGCAGCTTCCGGCCACTGGCCTATCGCTGCTGCACCGATCACTGCTACCGCCATCAGCAAGTGGATGTTCAACGTGAGGTGGCGCAACGCGATCCAGGCCTTTTTCAGCGTGGGGATACCGCCTGCCAGGATGGCAATCAGCGACACTGCGGCTACGGCCAGCGAGGTTTCCTGGCCCGTTATGAAAGCGGTTACTTCGGCGGAAACGGCCATCACACCTGCAAAGCCCAGCACCAGCCATTTTTTGCGGGTAGCGGCAGCCTGTGCGACTGCCTGAGCGGCGCCACCATCCGTGGCAACGGGTACGCCCTGCATGCCTATGCTGGCCAGCTTGGTCTGAATACCGGAGGTGTCCTGCAACGTATGGTGTACGGTCAGCACGCGGTTCAGCAAATCAAAATCTAGCGCCGCCACGCCGGGCAGAGGCGTCAGGCATTGCCTTATCAGTGCCTCTTCGGTTGGGCAATCCATGTTGACAATGTTCAGCATCAATTGCTCGGTGCCGGGGATGGGCGCGGTTTTTACCGGGGCGGCTTGATGTGCATGGGTCGCGTGGTCATGTCCATGGCCGTGCGCGTGATGATCATGACCGCCATGATCATGATGATGGTCGTGCTTGTGTCCATGGGCGTGCCCATGCTCCTTATGCTGATGGGATGGCTGGGGCTCTTCATGGCTGCAGCATTGCACTTTTTCCGACATGGCTTTTCCTTTTACTACACGCATCTACACGCATTGAAAATCAGTGTAGACTCTGGAGTAGCTACAGGGTCAAGCGAAAGTATTATTGCCTGCGAGGCAATTGGACGTGGCCTGCCGCTGGCTCACCTATCGGAAGGAATTGCAAATGCGCATCAGCGAACTGGCGTCCGCCACGGGCGTCGAAATCGAGACAATACGGTATTACGAAAAAGAAGGCCTGCTGCCTGCTCCGGCGCGCCTGGACAATGGCTATCGCGCCTATACGCCAGAACATCTAGAACGCCTGTCCTTCATCCGCCACTGCCGCGCGCTGGACATTCCGCTGGCGGACATCCGCCGCCTGGTGGGTTTTATGGAACATCCGCTGGATGACTGTGGCGACATCAACCACATGATAGATGATCAGCTTTCGCGCGTGCGCGCCAGGCTGAAAAGCATGAAGGCGCTGGAAAAACAGCTCAGCAAACTCAGGGCGCAATGCGATGAAGACCATGCTGGCAGGGATTGTGGCATCCTGCATGAGCTGGTTGCCGCCGCGCATGGCGAGGCTTGCGCCTGCCATCCGAAGTAAATGCATCAGCCAGACCATCAGCCACGCCAGTAGCTAGGCTATTGGGGTTAGATCAGTGGAACTTGAGTTCCACGATCAGATCTGACAATCCCGCCCAGCCGATTTCTATGCCTATGCACAGCAGGATGAACGCGGACAGGCGCAGCAGCACCGTCGCGCCGACGTCGCCGAGGAAGCGCACGACATTTCCCGCAAAGCGGTAGGCCAGGAAGATGCCTATCGTCGTCAGCATGACACCCAGCATCGAAGCAAAGCTGGTAATCAGCCAGTCCACTGGCTTGGTTGGCAACTGCGCGCCTAATGTAATAGATGCCGCAATCGTGCCCGGCCCTACCGTCAGCGGGAAGCTGATCGGGTAAAAACTACGGCGGCTGAGTTCATCCTCGCTCCAGTACCCCTCGTGAGATGCGGCGACGGTGGACGGCAACTGGTCCGGCCCCTTGTCATTGAGCATGCCCCAGCCAGCCATTGCCACGATCAGGCCGCCACCTACCCGCACGATGGGCAGCGAAATGCCGAAAAAATCCAGCACATAAGAGCCGATGAAAAACGCGCCTACGAGCAGGAAAAAGCAGTTGATCGCAATCCGCTTGGCCAGCTTGTTGGCGCCGCCTTTTTCTATCTGCTCCGTCATCGACAGGAAGATGGGGGCATTGGCAATCGGGTTCAGGATAGGCAACAGCGTAATGGGTACGACGACCAAGGCCTTGGCAAACACGATCATTGCAACGCTCATGACATCTCCGGAAAATTGATTAATGTCATTATGCAACAACTGGCAGGCGTGAAGGCAAATTTGTTGCGGCAATCCAGCTGTCCACCATGGGCGAGCGACGCAAGTAAGGGGTCATCGCACATACCGCAAAAACAGGCCAGTGGCATCATGGGCCGGTACCAGTACAGGGAGTGCGCGATGCCCGAAGGCCCGTCTATTATTATCCTGAAGGAGCAGGCTGCCGTGTTTGCCGGCAAGACCATCGTGCATGCGGAAGGTAACAGCAAGACGGTGGACATGGGCAAGCTGCAAGGCCAGCCCGTGCTGGCCATACGCAGCTGGGGCAAGCACTTACTGATACTGCTGCCGCAACTGGCGCTGAGGATACATTTGCTGATGTTCGGTAGCTACCGCATCAATGAACGCAAGGATAGCCCGCCGCGTCTTAGCCTCCGTTTTGAAGATGGCGAGGAGCTGAACTTCTATACCTGTTCCGTCAAGCAGCTGCCGCCTGACCTGGATAGTCAATACGACTGGCGCACGGACGTGATGTCAGATCAGTGGGATCCGGCGCTGGCGCGCAAGAAACTGCGGGCGATGCCGGATACGCTGGTCTGCGATGCGCTGCTGGACCAAACGGTGTTTTCCGGCGTCGGCAACATCATCAAGAACGAAGTGCTGTTCCGCATCCGCCTGCATCCGCTGTCCACGGCAGGCGCCTTGCCCGCTGCGAAAATGCGCGAGCTGGTTGAGCAGGCCAGGCAATACAGCTTTGAATTCCTGCAATGGAAAAAGGCCCATGTGCTGAAGGCGCACTGGCTGGCCCACACCAAAAGCACCTGTCCGCGCTGCCACATCCCTTTCCACAAGGCACATCTGGGCAAGACCAGGCGCCGCAGCTTTTTCTGTAACCGCTGTCAGAAAATGTATGGAGAAAACCTGCTGACCAAGGCGGCACTGGCAAAAATCGCAGGGCAGGAATAAAGCAACGGACCGCGCACAGCCCCAGCATCCCCACTGCATGCCGCCGCTACATCTTTCTTTTCCCTCCAATATTTGCAGATCAATCCCGTCGCTGCGCTATGTTGCGCCGCGTTCCGTGCGCGCGCGACGGCATGGCTTGGGTTGAGCGCATTACATACGGCAGCGTATTCGAAGATTCAGTCACATCATCATATCGACGGTTGCCATGAATGTAGGCTAGTTCAACAAGTGGCAGGCGTCAGCTCCGGCTCTTTTTTTGCTGGCATCCAATTTGCTAATAGCCCTGTGCAGGGTATTGGCGCAGACCAGATATAAGGTTTTGAGACTGACTGGCGGCGCGCTTAAGGCGGGTGGCGCTGGTGGCAGCGACAGATGTGTGAGAAACGGTAGTTTTGTGCAGGTGCAGCGTCAAAATTAATGCTGCAAAGCAAAAAATTGATGTGTAAATTTACACTTCAGCCTGCTTGTCATTTACATGTCATTTTACACATGAAAAACTGTCACCAAATGTTAAAAAAACTATGCTGTACCCCTAGTGTTTGTGAGTATAATCTGCCGACTCGCCCTACTTGCAATTGTTTATAAAGACCGCGCACCGGCCAATGCCGTGTTCGCTTTAAAACCAGATAAAAACGGAAAAATCAATTGGCTGATCTAGGCAAAGAGGATGTCGACAAGTTTCTGCAGGATATCTCCGCAGAAGAACCGTCCGGCCCCAATCTTGAGTACGACCCCGCGTTCCTGGAGCTTGAGCAGGCTGCCAAGGGCAAGCCCGAAGTCCAGTATGGTGGCACCATTACCGCTGAAGTCCCGCCGGACTGGAAGCAAGTCAAAAATCTTTCCCTCGAATTGATCGCACGCAGCCAGGATCTGCGGGTTGCGGTGCCGCTGGCGCGCGCGCTGCTGAAGCTGCAAGGCGTCAGCGGTCTGGCCGCGGGCCTGCTGCTAATAGAAAGAATGCTTGAGCAGCATTGGGATACCGTGCATCCGCAGCTTGATCCGGATGATGGCCTGGACCCCATGTTGCGCGTCAACACACTGTCAGCGCTATGCGAATCGAGCACGATACTGCGTGACTTCCGTGAGGCGCCGCTGGTGGCTTCGCGCGCACACGGCCGCTACAGCCTGAAGGAAATCGATATCTCCACAGGAGAAGTGGAAGCTCCTGAAGGTGAAGAAAAGGTCGCGCTGGCCGTCATTGATGCCGCTTTCGCCGACGCCGATGCTGACATCAATAAACAGACACTCGATGCGCTTGAGCAGGCCTTCCAAAGCAATGCCCGCATAGAGTCCGTGCTGACCGACAAGGTCGGTGTGGCGCAGGCGCTGGATCTGAGTCCGCTGACCAAATTGCTGAAGCGTGCGCGTGATTTTGTGCGTGACCGCATCGCTCCAGCGGCGGAAGCAACGGGCGGCGAAGCTTCATCCGAAGACAATGGTAGCGCGCCCGCAGGTGGCGGCGTAGCGCCAGCTGCAATTACTGGTGAAGTTCGTAGCAGAGAGGACGTCGTGCGCATGCTGGATAAAATCTGCGCGTACTACGCTCGCAACGAACCTTCCAGCCCTATTCCATTGCTGCTGTTGCGCGCCCAGAGGCTGGTCGACAAGAGCTTCATGGAAATTTTGCAAGACCTGGCGCCGGACGGCCTGAACCAGATTCACACTATTAGCGGTACCCAAAGCGAAAGCTAGCGCAACATTCTGCAAGGCTTACCGGTCTTGCAAAATGCTGTGTTTTAGATCCCAGCAGTAAATATCTACCTCAGGAGGTATGTGTCGTGGCAAAAGAAAGCAGTCAGAAATTCATCGCCCGTAACCGGGCGCCCCGTGTCCAGATCGAATACGACGTCGAAGTCTACGGCGCCGAAAAAACGGTGCAACTGCCGTTCGTGATGGGCGTTTTCGCCGACCTGTCCGGCAAACCTGTCGATCCGCTGGCGCCAGTGGCCGATCGTAAATTTCTGGAAATCGACGTCGACAACTTCGACGAGCGCCTGAAATCGATGAAGCCCCGGGTTGCGGTACAAGTTCCCAACACGCTGACCGGCGAAGGCAATATGGCCGTTGACATCACGTTTGAAAGCATGGACGACTTTACACCGGCCGCAGTGGCGCGCAAGGTGGATTCGCTGAACAAGCTGCTGGAAGCGCGTGGACAGCTGTCCAACCTGCTGACCTACATGGACGGCAAGACTGGCGCGGAAGAACTGATTGCCAAATTGCTGCAGGAACCAGCGCTGATGCAGGCGCTGACTTCCGCGCCGAAACCGCAGGAATAAGCTGGCACGGATCTGGCTTATATACGTTTATAAACCAGAACGTGTAAAGCAAGTGACAGGCGGCAAGTGACAGGCTGCAGGCGAACGCAAGTAATTGACAACGCCAACCATACACAATATTCGGAGGAACATTTTCATGGCTACAACCAGTTCAGAAGCGCAAGGACAATCAGGCGAAGTAACGCTTGAAGCCAGCGACTTCGCGAATTTGCTGCAAAAAGAATTCAAACCCAAAACCGACAAGGCGAAAGACGCGGTTGAAAACGCAGTCCGTACTTTGGCGGAACAAGCGCTGGCAGGCACCAGCCTGATTTCCAATGACGTGCTCGGCACCGTGGAAGCGCTGATCGCGCAGCTGGACAAGAAGCTGTCGGAACAGGTCAACCTGATCCTGCATCACGCTGAATTCCAGCAAGTGGAAAGCGCATGGCGTGGTCTGCACTATCTGGTCAACAATACCGAGACCGACGAATCGCTGAAGATCCGTGTGATGAATATTTCCAAAGGCGAGTTGCACAAGACGCTGAAGAAATACAAAGGCACGGCTTGGGACCAAAGCCCTATCTTCAAAAAACTGTATGAAGAAGAATACGGCCAGTTCGGCGGCGAGCCTTACGGCTCCCTGGTGGCTGACTACTACTTCGACAACAGCGCACCTGACGTTGAACTGCTGTCGCAAATGGCGCAGATCAGCGCAGCATCGCATGCTCCGTTGATTACCGCAGCCGATCCTTCGGTCATGCTGATGGAGTCATGGCAGGAGCTGGCCAATCCACGCGATCTGACCAAGATATTCCAGACGCCGGAACACGCTGCATGGCGCGCTTTCCGCGATTCTGGAGATTCGCGTTATGTCGGTCTGGCGATGCCACGCTTCCTGTCGCGCGCTCCTTATGGCGCCAAGACCAACCCGGTCGAAGAATTTGATTTCGAAGAAGATACCGGCGGTTCCGACAGCAAAAAATTCACATGGGCCAATGCAGCCTATGCGATGGCGGTCAACATCAACCGTTCGTTCAAGAACTACGGCTGGTGCTCGCAGATCCGCGGCATCGAATCCGGCGGCGCGGTAGAGGGTCTGCCTGTCTACACCTTCCCGACGGATGACGGCGGCGTGGACATGACCTGCCCGACAGAAATCGCCATCAGCGACAGGCGCGAAGCCGAGCTGGCTAAAAACGGCTTCATGCCGCTGGTGCACAAGAAGAACAGCGACTTTGCGGCCTTTATCGGCGCCCAGTCCATGCACAAGCCTGCCGAGTACGACGATGCAGATGCAACCGCCAATGCCAATCTGGCCGCGCGCCTGCCTTACCTGTTCGCTACCTGCCGCTTCGCGCATTACCTGAAGTGCATCGTGCGTGACAAGATCGGTTCGTTCAAGGAACGCAGCGACATGGAAACATGGCTGAATAACTGGATCGGCCGTTATGTAGAGAACAATCCGGCAACGGCATCCGAAGCAGACAAGGCCCGCAAGCCTCTGGCTGGCGCGGAAGTCGTTGTGGAAGAGGTAGAGGGTAATCCGGGTTATTACCGCTCCAAGTTTTTCCTGCGCCCTCACTATCAGCTCGAAGGTTTGACCGTGTCTTTGCGTCTGGTTTCAAAGCTGCCTTCAGCGAAGGCTTAGCGCTTGTAAAAGGCGGCATGCTCCCGTGCCGCCTATTTCGTAACGCTGCAATTGCATTAGCCTGGGGCTTAAATCCCATGCTGATCGGGGGCGGCTATTTTAATCAAAAATGAAAGAGGAACAAAAAATGATTTTGCTCAAATTCGCTACTGCAATTAATGGTGACTCCGTTGTAGACGGCCACGAAAAATGGATCACGATCGACTCCCTGCAATTCGGCGTTGGCCGCGCGATTTCCTCCAGCGGCGGCGGCGCCGACCGTGAAACCAGCAACCCTTCTTTTTCTGAAGTCACGCTGACAAAATCCACCGACGTCGCTTCCGCTGACCTGTTCATGCAGGCAGTATGCGGCAAGAGCCTGGGCAAGGGTGAAATTCACTTCCTGCAAACCGGCGGCTCCGACAAAAAACAGCAGGTCTATCTGAAAATAGAACTGGAAGAAGCGATCGTCAGCTCCTATTCGAGCAGCAGCGGCGGTGATCGCCCTAGCGAATCTTTCTCGCTGAACTTCGTCAAGATCAGCTATCAGTACGACGCATTCAGCGGCGGCAAGGTCACTACCGGCACACCTAAGAAATGGGATCTCACCAAGAACGCTACGTACTAGTCATATACTAATACGTGCAGGCATTGCTTGTGGAGTAAAGGCAGCCGGTTTGTGCCGCAGCAGCGGCGTGCACCGGTTGCTTCCCTGATGCTATCTTGTTCGTTGCGTTGTTCGTTGTTTTGTTCGCTGTTTTGTCCGATATTTGTTTGATTGATTCGCGAGAATTGGCGCAATCGCCGCACTGCATTTCACCAGCAGGCCGGCGCCGGGTTGCCATACCAAGCGAGGGAAGGTTGACATGTCTGCCGTAGAGTCGCTGAAGTCTGGAAATCTCCAGGAGGCGCTGCAAAGCCTCCAGCAGGAAGTACGCCAGCATCCCGCAGATGCCAAACGCCGCGTCTTTTTGTTCCAGTTGCTGGTCGTGCTGGGCCAATGGGAGCGCGCGATGACCCAGCTTACCGTCATTGGCGATCTGGATGCCAATGCAATGCCGATGGTTCACGCCTACCGCGAAGCGGTGCGCTGTGAAGTATTGCGGCAGGAAATTTTTGAAGGAAAACGTTCGCCGGTGGTATTTGGCGATCCCGAGCCCTGGGTTGCGCAATTGCTGGAAGCATTACGCCTGGGAGCGACCGGTGATTTTCATAATTCACAGATCGCCAGGGAACAGGCTTTTGCTGCCGCGCCCGGCGTATCGGGCACGATAGACGATCAGCCGTTCGAGTGGATTGCCGATGCCGATCCGCGTCTGGGGCCAGTGTTTGAACTGATCGCCAACGGCAAGTATTACTGGATACCGATGCACCGCATCAGCTCGCTGCGCATAGAGGCGCCGGCAGACCTGCGTGATAATGTCTGGATGCCGGTAGGTGTGAACCTGGTCAATGGCGGCGAACTGGTGGGTTTTATCCCCACCCGTTATCCATTGCCGTCTGTACCCGGGACTGCCGTAGATAATTCGCTGCTGCTGGCGCGCCGTACCGACTGGAGTGAACCTGCACCCGGCCTGTTCTGGGGCAGTGGCCAGCGCATGTTTGCAACAGATGAAGCGGATTACCCGCTGATGGAAATCAGATCGATTACTTTTGCGCATCCGCCGGCGGAAGCTGCACTAGATACAGTAGATGCAGCAGACGCAGCCGAAGACCCGGCGGCATGATGAGAATGACAGCACGGCACACCCACGGAGCCTTTCATGGCTGAGCTGACCTCGCAGGACAGGCTGCAGCCTTCCTTGCTGGACCGGCTGACCGATGACGAAGCCGATTCCACGCAGGAAACGCGCGACAAGCGGGTTTTGTCGATGCGCGGGCTGCGCCGCGCCGTGCTGCGCGATCTTGGCTGGCTGTTGAATACAACGGGCCTGGGCGCGATGCAGGATTTGAAGAATTTTCCGCTGGCGTCTCAGTCGGTGCTGAACTTCGGTTTCCCCGATATTTCCGGCAAGACGGCATCCGGCCTGGACCTGGCGGACGTGGAGCGCCGCCTGCGGCAGGCGATCTGGGATTTTGAACCGCGCATCTTGCGCGACACCGTCAAGGTGCGGGCGACTGCCTCAGAAGGCAAAAGCGGCAGTCCCAACTATCTGATATTTGAAGTACAGGGTGAACTATGGGGGCAGCCGCTACCGGAACGCCTTTACCTGAAAACCGAAATGGACCTGGAGATTGGCGAAATCAGGGTGTACGACTCTGAATCGAGGCCTAGCTGATGGATACCAAGTTATTACGTTATTACGAACGCGAGCTGCAGCACCTGCGCGAAATGGGCGGCGAGTTTGCGCGCGAGTTCCCCAAAATTGCAGGCCGCCTGGGCCTGGAAACCTATGCGTGTGCGGATCCGTATGTAGAGCGGCTGCTGGAAGGTTTCAGCTTTCTGGCGGCAAGGGTGCAGCTGAAGATAGACGCTGAATTCCCGCGTTTTACCGAGCACCTGCTGGAGCTTGTCTATCCGCAATACCTGGCGCCGACACCATCGATGGCCATCGTGCAGTTGCAGCCTGACCTGACCGAGGGCAGCCTTGCCGAAGGTTTCAGCCTGCCGCGCAGTACGCCACTGCGTAGCCTGCTCGGCAAGGACGACCAGACATCCTGCGAATACCGCACCGCGCACGAAGTGACGATGTGGCCGCTGGAACTGGCCGACGCCAAATACTTTACTTACTCGGGAGAGCTGGGCGGCGTGGAGTTGTCGCGGCTGGGCACGATCAAGGCCGGCCTGCGCCTGCGGCTGAAGACGACGGCCGGCCTCAGCTTTAATGAAATAGCGTTGGACAAGCTGCCGCTGTACATACGCGGCAGTGATTCGTTGCCCAGCAAGATGCTGGAGCAGATACTGGCCAACGCCGTTGGCATGGTCGCCATGCCCACACGCCATCCGGCTTCCTGGCACCACATCATCCATAAATCGCAGATCAGCCGCGTCGGATTCGATGACGAACAGGCGCTGCTGCCAACCGGTCCGCGCTCCTTCCAGGGCTACCGGCTGATGCACGAATATTTTTCCTTCCCGCAGCGTTACATGTTTGTACAGCTGGGTGGCTTGCAGGACGCTGTGAAGCGCTGCCCGGACAAGGAAATGGATATCGTCATCCTGTTCGACAGGGTAGAGCCGGCGCTGGAGCAGAATATCAGCGCCGCCAATTTTTCACTATTCTGCACACCGGTGATCAATCTGTTCCCCAAGCGCGCAGACCGCGTCCACCTGAGTGACCAGCAATCCGAATACCACGTGGTACCTGACCGCACGCGGCCGATGGATTATGAAATTTACCAGGTGCTGGGTGTCAAAGGGTATGGCACCGGCCCTGAAGCCGAACAGAGTTTCCAGCCGTTTTACACGTCCAACGATCTGCTGTCGTCTTCCGGGCAGCGCGCCTATTACCAGGTACGCCGCAGCCAACGTGTGCTGTCGGAGAAGCAGAGGCGCAAGGGGCCACGCTCCAGCTATATCGGCAGCGAAGTGTTCATGTCCATTGTCGATGCAGGCGAAGCGCCGTTCCAGACCAATCTGCGTCAGCTGGGCATAGATACGCTGTGTACCAATCGTGATCTGGTGCTGTCGATGCCGGTCGGCAGCGGCAAGACCGACTTTACCGTGGAATCCAACGCGCCTGTGCAGTCGGTGCGCTGCCTCAGTGGGCCGACCGCACCTGTGCCTTCGTATGCCGAAGGCGAAACCGCATGGCGTCTGGTCAGCCATTTGTCGTTGAATTATTTGTCGCTGATTGACAGCGAGCAGAAAGAAGGCGCCTCGGCGCTGAAGGATTTGCTGAGGTTGTATTGCAACCCGGAAGACGTCAGCGGGCAGCGGCAGATAGAAGGCATCAAGTCCGTCACTGCCAAGCCCATCGTTCGGCGTTTGCCGGTGCCCGGCCCCATTACCTATGGGCGTGGCCTGCAGATCACCGTCACGATAGAAGAAAGCGCTTTTGAGGGTATAGGCGTATTTATACTGGGTGCGGTGCTGGAACAGTTCTTCGCCAAATACGTATCGCTGAATTCGTTTACTGAAACGATCATCAGGACGCCGCGGCGCGGCGAGATCATCAAATGGCCGGCCAGGGTGGGACGATGCGAGATCCTGTAGACGCCCTGCGCAAGCTGGAAGATGATCCTTTCGGCTTTGACTTCTTCGCGGCACTGCGCTTGCTGGAGAATGCGTATGCAGACAAGCCGCGCATAGGCCAGTCCACGCGGCCGCAGGATGACGCGGTGCGCTTCGGCCAGCCGCCTTCGCTGGCGTTTGAGCACGGCAGCCTTTCTGCATTTCAGCAGGGCAGCGAAGGCCGGCCGCCGCGCATGGATGTCAATTTTTTCGGCCTGCTCGGCGCCAACGGACCGCTGCCGGTGCACATTACCGAATACGTGCGCGACAGGCTGCGCAACTCGGCGGACCCGACCCTGTCGCGTTTTCTGGACATCTTCCATCACCGGATGATTTCGCTGTTCTACCGCGCTTGGGCGAGTGCCCAGCCCACAGTCAGCCTGGACCGGCCGGAGCAAGACCGTTTCGCCGACTATGTGGCGTCGCTGATCGGCACGGGCATGGAGTCGATGCGCAAGCGCGATGCGGTGCCTGATTTTGCCAAGCTGCACTATGCAGGACGTCTTTCCGCGCTGACGCACAATGCCGAAGGCCTGGCCAAGACGCTGACGGATTTTTTCAAGCTGCCGGTGCAGGTGCAGGAATTTGTCGGCCACTGGATGACCCTGCCGGCTGACAGCCGTTGCCGGCTGCGCACCGGGCATGATGCCGAGGTGCTGGGAATGACCACCGTGCTCGGTTCCAAGGTATGGAATTGCCAGCATAAATTCAGGGTCGTCATCGGTCCGGTTGACCTGGAAGATTTTCAGCGCATGCTGCCAGGCGGCGATAGTCTGCAAAGGCTGACGGCATGGATACGCAATTATGTCGGCCTGGCCTACAACTGGGACGTCAACCTGATCCTGAAACAGAAGGAAATACCCCCGCTCAAACTGGGCAAGCAAACCCGGCTTGGATGGACCACATGGCTCTGTAGTCGTCCGCCAAAAAAAGACGACAGGCAATTATTGCTTTCCCCCGACTCTCACAACAAACAAGTGTAAATAAGGATAGATCATGGCCGAAATTAGTCGCGTTGCCCTGTTTGGTAAGCTCAACAGCCTCTGCTACCGTGCAATAGAAAGCAGCACCGTGTTCTGCAAACTGCGGGGCAATCCCTACGTGGAACTGGTGCACTGGCTGCATCAGGTCATGCAGTTGCAGGATTCCGATCTGGCACGGCTGATCAAGCATTTTGGCCTGGATCCGGCCGGCCTGGCGCGTGATATGACCGATGCGCTGGACCGCCTGCCGCGTGGTTCCACCTCCGTCACTGACCTGTCTTCGCAGGTGGAAGAAGCGGTTGAGCGCGCGTGGGTGTTCGGCACGCTGATGTTCGGCGAATCGCAGGTGCGCACCGGCCACCTGATCGTTGGTATCCTGAAAACATCTTCACTGCGCAACAGCCTATATGCGATGTCGCGCCAGTTTGAAAAAATCAAGGTGGATGCGCTGGCGGAAGATTTCGCCGGCCTGCTCGGCGATTCGCCGGAAGCGCAGATGCGCGCCAGCGACGGCTTCCAGGTAGGCGGCGGTGCAGCGCCCGGCGAAGCCAGCGGCGCGGTGGCCCCTGCCGCGATGGGCAAGCAGGAAGCCTTGAAACGTTATACCGTGGATCTGACCGAGCAAGCCCGCAGCGGCAAGCTGGACCCTATCGTGGGCCGCGATGATGAAATCCGCCAGGTGATTGATATCCTGATGCGCCGCCGCCAGAACAATCCTATCCTGACAGGCGAGGCCGGCGTTGGCAAAACCGCTGTGGTGGAAGGGTTTGCGCAACGGATTGTGGCGGGTGACGTGCCGCCTTCATTGAAAGATGTCACGCTTCGCACGCTGGACGTGGGGCTGCTGCAGGCTGGCGCCAGCATGAAAGGCGAGTTTGAAAACCGCCTGCGCCAGGTGATAGAAGAAGTGCAGGCATCGGAAAAACCCGTGATCCTGTTTATTGACGAAGCGCATACGCTGGTCGGCGCCGGCGGTGCCGCCGGTACCGGCGACGCGGCCAATCTGCTGAAGCCAGCGCTGGCGCGCGGCACGCTGCGCACAGTGGCTGCCACTACCTGGGCCGAATACAAGAAGCATATAGAAAAAGATCCGGCGCTGACCCGCCGCTTCCAGGTAGTGCAGGTGCCGGAGCCAACGGAAGACAAAGCCATCCTGATGATGCGCGGCATCGCCTCCACGATGGAAAAACACCATCAGGTGCAGGTGCTGGATGAAGCGCTGGAAGCCGCGGTCAAGCTGTCACACCGCTATATCCCTGCGCGCCAGCTGCCGGACAAATCCGTCAGCCTGCTGGATACCACCTGTGCCCGTGTAGCCGTGTCCCAGCATGCTACGCCGCCGGCAGTGGATGACAGCCGCAAGCGCATCACCGCGCTGGAAACTGAACTGGAAATCATCGCCCGCGAAACCGCCGTCGGTGTGGACACCAGCGCGCGCCATAGTGTGGCGCAAGACAAGCTGGGTATAGAAAAAGCCCGACTGGAAGAACTGGAAACCCGCTGGAATGCAGAAAAAGTGCTGGTCACCAAGATACTGGAACTGCGCGGCAAGCTGCGTGCAGTAACCGGCAAGGTCGAAGGAGCAGCAGATGCAGCCGTACCTGCGGACAACGCCGCCGAGCGCGATGCCTGGCTGACCGAACTGAAAGGCTTGCAGGCAGAGCTGGCCAGCCACCAGGGTGAAACGCCGCTGATCCTGCCGACCGTCGATCATCAGGCGGTGGCTTCCGTGGTACAGGACTGGACCGGCATCCCGGTTGGCCGCATGGTCAAGAACGAGATCGAAAACGTGCTGAAGCTGGCCGACACGCTGAGCAAGCGCATCATCGGCCAGCGCCACGCGCTGGAAATGATCACCAAGCGCATCCAGACTTCACGCGCCGGGCTGGATAATCCGAGCAAGCCTATCGGCGTGTTCATGCTGGCCGGTACTTCCGGCGTCGGCAAGACCGAAACCGCACTGGCGCTGGCGGAAGCGCTTTATGGCGGCGAACAAAACATCATCACGATCAACATGAGCGAATACCAGGAAGCGCATACGGTATCGACGCTGAAGGGCGCGCCTCCGGGCTATGTTGGTTACGGTGAAGGCGGTGTGTTGACAGAAGCAGTGCGCCGCAGGCCTTACAGCGTCGTATTGCTGGATGAAGTGGAAAAAGCCCATCCAGACGTGCATGAGATTTTCTTCCAGGTCTTCGACAAGGGCTGGATGGAAGACGGCGAAGGCCGCGTCATCGACTTCAAGAACACGCTGATCCTGCTGACCACCAATGCCGGCACCGACATGATCATGAACCTGTGCAAAGACCCTGAACTGATGCCGGAACCGGAAGGCATCGCCAAGGCGCTGCGCGAACCGCTGCTGAAAATTTTCCCTCCAGCCCTGCTGGGCCGCGTGGTGACGATTCCTTATTATCCGCTCAACGATGAAATGATAGGCGCGATCATCCGCCTGCAACTGGGCAGGATTGCGAAGCGGGTAAGCCAGAGCCACAAGATTCCGTTCACGTACTCTGATGAAGTGGTCAAACTGATCGCCAGCCGCTGTACCGAGCTGGAAAGCGGCGGCCGCATGATAGACGCGATCCTGACCAATTCATTGCTGCCGGCCATCAGCGGCGAGTTTTTGACACGCATGATGGAAGGCAAGCCTGCCCTTAAGGTGGACGTGGGCGTTGCCGATGGTGAATTTACTTATCATTTTGAATAAAGCGATTTGTCCACATGGACACCTGACAGAAGACGACGACAAGAGGAAGCGTCTTCTGGAAATTACATCAGTATTTTAGGAGGGTTTTAAAATGGGATACGAAAGCACCGATAAAGGAAGCGATTCCTTTGGCATGATCAATGCCGTTGGCGGTATGGGGGGCAGGGGATTCTTTAAAGACGGCGAATCGATGGCCAAAGGCGGCCTCAAAGCCGGCATGAATATCGCGACATCGGCAGCGGCCATTGCCAAAGGCGTTGGCACGGCGTCCGCTGCTGCAGGACCTATAGGCGCCGGTGTTGCCTACGCACTGGATACCTGCATCACATTTTATGAAGCTTCCACTGATCTGGGAAAGGCCCAT
This sequence comes from Undibacterium sp., assembly GCA_043726505.1. Classification (GTDB taxonomy): domain Bacteria; phylum Pseudomonadota; class Gammaproteobacteria; order Burkholderiales; family Burkholderiaceae_D; genus Undibacterium. Next base: position 22,216 of record JAYSKH010000048.1, read on the forward strand.
TCGAAAATAGCCCAGCTACAAGAGCTGGAAGGTAAGGCAGGCACGAATCCGAAAACCGAACAAATACTGGGCTGGCTGATCAACAAGCTGGGCAGGCGGGTCAACTACGATCATGCTGAAACCGGTGGCTCGCATATCATGGCTGCGGCGACCCAGAAAAAGTGGAAAGAGGGCGGACATGGCAATCGCGCCCAGGCGGTCGGTATGGGCGTGGGAACTGCGGTGGCTGGAGCTGTTGGCACAGTAGGCGGTCAGTTGGCGTCCAAAGGAACTCGCGCGGTACGGGGAGGGCTGAAAAAACTGGGATTGATGGGAAGCAAACGGGCCGACTACGCGAAGGAGCTGTATGCGCTGGCGAAAGGCGGCGATGTCGTCGCGAAAAAAATTGTCAGCATCGTCATGACGGCCGGCATTGCATCGCAAACCGATATCCAAAAATATCAGGAGCGAGTCGACAGCGCGATGTCGGACGCATTGGCTTCCGCGATGTCCAGCTTCAAGGAATAAGCCGATTTGCGAGGGAAGGCGTCCTTTGCCGGAGGACGCCTCAGTTCCTCCCCGCCTGCGCGGTAATGATCAGACCTTCCACAGGCTTGCCGCCTTCGGTGCGGAGTGTGTTTCGTGTGATGACGGGTTCGCCAAAACCTGCGTTAGTGAGGCCCTTACGCACATAAGTTTCCGTGTGCGCATAGCGGCCATGTATACCCAGCCTGTAGTCATCTGCAGCTGATTCTTCCAGCGTAAAACACAGCACGCCATCACTCTTCAGTGCGCGTGCCGCAGCGGCTAGCACAGGCTCCAGCCGGCCCAGATAGCACAATGTGTCGGCAGAGGCTATCAGGTCGAAGCGGGCCTGCTGTGAAGACAGGTAGGCAACCAGTTCGGCTTCCTGCAATTCATCGTACACCTTGCGCGCGTCGGCTAGTTGCAACATGCCCGCCGACAGGTCCATGCCGGTCAGCGTTTTGGCAAGAGGCTGCAGTAAAGGGCCGCACAGTCCGGTTCCACAGCCGGCGTCCAGAATATCCAGCCCGGTGCGGCTTTCTCCATAGTGCTGCACGATGGCTTGCTGCACCAGTGCCGGCGCCTGATAATCCAGTTTTTCCAGCGTGCTGTCGAAATTTTCCGCAAAACGGTCGAAGGTTTCGCGCACATAGCCTTCGCTGGCGCTATCCGGCGTTGCCGTTGCTCCCAGCGCTGCGAGCATGTGCGTGGCAACCGGCTGCGCCGGTTCCAGCGCCAGCCATTCGTGCAGCGACTGCACGGCGGCATCGTGCCTGCCCGCCGCGGCGAGTGTCCGGGCCAGCGCTTCCCGGATGGTGGTAGAACTGTCGTCTATAGCCAGCGCCCTGTGGTAGCTGTCGGCGGCCTCATCCGGTTTTTGCATCGTTTCCAGCACTTTGCCCACATGAAAATGCGCGTGCGCATCCGTCGGCAGGATATCGGCCGCCTGCCGGTACGCAGCCAGTGACTGTGGCAGCAGGCGCAGTTCAAAAAACACGTCGCCGAGTACCGCATGCGGCGCCGCTACGCCGGGCGTCAGCTCCACGGCTTTCATCAGCATCACTGTCGACTGCTCCAGTTGTCCGTTGTCTTGCAGTAGCCTGCCCAGGTTGAAGTAGGCATCGCCAAAATCCGGCTGCAGCTGGATCGCCAGGCAGTAGTGATGTTCTGCATCGGCAAGCGACCCATGCTTATGTAGTAGCCGGCCGAGATTATGTTGTATCGGCGCCTCGCCGGCGGCAATCGCCAGTGCGCTGCGGAATGCCTGTTCGGCCGCTTCCCGGTGCTGCAGTTCGTCTTCGCAGGCGCCCAGATTGTTCAGTGCGCGGAAATGGCCGGGGTCTTGCGCCGCCACCTGGCGGTAAAGAGTGGCGGCACCCGAAAACTGGCCGGCGTGATGGAGGGTACGGGCTTGTTCAAACAGGTCGTTGCTCATGTTCGCATTGGAGTTTCAGCTGGAGCGCAAAAGATAGCAGCATTTGCCACGGCTGCCTATCTGGTCCGGAACGTATTCGCGATATCACCTCCAAAGTTCTCGAGATACCCTTGCAATATTGCCCGTTTGCAAGCCCGTGCGCTGTTGTTGCCGGCACTGGAACCGGCTGCGGAATGCTGCACCGCAGCTGTTACACATCCATGCAAAAAGGTGTCGCTGGCATAGGGGAAGTTGATTGTCGGTATGGTCGAAATATGCGATGATGCGACAGCTTTGCGTACTGCCTGCCATCGCAAACTTCCGGGCATGGATTTTGCAGAATAGCGGTAGCAGATGCAAACCGGCGGCGCCGGTGTAAAGCCGGGTGTAAAAGCTGTGCAGTCCGGTGTAAAGCAGAGGTGCTGCACGCCGGTACGGGTGGCTATTGACAGGGCCAAGCCGGATTTATATCACTACGCAAACACAGCGGACCGGGACAAAAGACAGGACAACAAAGCATGCCAAACCAAGTTTCCATGGGCGCCCTGCTGCAATGTACCTTTGGCGCTGCGCCATCTTCGCTGGTCGTCCTGCCCAAGAATAAAGTGATGGGGGAGGGCCCGCCCGCCGCCAATATCATGGACCATATTCCCATGGTCAACATCATGCCCTTCGCGATGTGCAATTCGCCGGCGAACCCGATGGTAGCGGCGGCAACTGCGGCGGCGCTCGGTGTATTGACTCCGATGCCCTGCATTCCGGCGACTTCCGCGCCGTGGGTGCCCGGTGCGCCGACGGTGATGATAGGTTTCATGCCGGCGCTGGACAATGTGTCCAAATGCATGTGCAACTGGGGCGGCGTCATCAGCATCAATAATCCGGCGACGACCAAGACCATGATTCCGTGAGCAAGCCACGGGCAGCCAGCAAGCATTTACTCTGCGTTTACCTCGCATTGACCAAATTACTCAATAGAAGCCACACATGCCAGCCATCCAGGATAATCGAAGAGTCGTCATCACCAGCGCACTGGGGACGAACGTATTGCTGTTCCACCGTATGCGTGGCATGGACGGCCTGGGTACGCTAGGCGAGTACCATCTTGACCTGCTCAGTGAGAAATCGGACATCAAGGCTGAGGATATTCTCGGCAAAGATATGTCGATCGCGCTGGACCGGCCTGACGGCGAACAACGGGAATTCAACGGACTGGTGACGCGCTTTGCAATGACCGGCAGGCAGGGGCGCTATGCGACCTATCAAGCGACGGTGCGGCCCTGGCTGTGGTTCCTGACGCGCGCCGCTGACTGCTGCATCTTCCAGGAAAAGACGCCGGTCGACATCATCAAGGCAATCTTTGATAAATACACGGTTGCCGATTTTGATTTCAGCGCGCTGACGGCCACTTATCCTACATTGCCGTATTGCGTGCAGTACCGTGAAAGCGATTTCAACTTCGTCAGCCGGCTGATGGAGCGCTTTGGTATCTATTACTATTTCAAGCATGACAGCGGCCGCCATACGATGGTGCTGGCAGACTCCTATTCCGCCCATTCGACGCTGCCCGGCTATGCGGAACTACGCTATGTGCCCGATGACGAGGCAGCGATGCGCAATGGCGAGGTTGTCTACCAGTGGCTGATGGGCGGCGAGATTCAGACCGATTCGTATTCGCTGAAAGCCTTCGATTTCGAGAAACCGGCAGGCAACCTGCTGGTAAAGTCCAAGATCATGCGCACGCATGACCAGAACAACCATGAAGTCTATGATTACCCCGGTTTGTTTACGGAACGCGCGGACGGTGAAACCTCGGCCCAGGTCAATGTGGAGTCGCTGCAGTCCAATTATGAAACGGTCAGCGCAGGCACCACGGCACGCGGCGTTTTCCCGGGAGGCATGTTCAAGCTGACTGAGCATTCACGCGCTGACCAGAATGCGGAGTTCCTGGTCGTCAGCACCGAATATGAGCTGGCGTCGGATGCCTACCAGAGCCTGCCTGCAGCGGAAAAAACGCTGTTCCTGGATTGCCGCTTTACCGCCATCGGCAAGGATCACGCCTATCGTTCCGGCATGCGCACCCGCAAACCGGTGATACAGGGGCCGCAGACGGCCATCGTCGTCGGCAAAGCTGGCGAGGAAATCTGGACCGACAAATATGGCCGCATCAAGGTACAGTTCCACTGGGACAGGGTAGGCAAGGATGATGAAACCAGCTCCTGCTGGGTCAGGGTATCGCAGGCATGGGCAGGTAAGCGCTGGGGCCACCTGTTTATTCCACGCATAGGCCAGGAGGTGATTGTCAGCTTTCTGGAAGGTGATCCAGATCAGCCGCTGGTGACCGGCAGCGTTTACAATGCCGATACGATGCCGCCTTATAAGCTGCCCGACCAGGCCAGCCGCTCCACGATCATGAGTAACTCGACCAAGGGCGGCGAAGGCTACAATGAAATTCGCTTCGATGATAAAAAAGGCAATGAACAACTGTTCCTGCACGCAGAGAAAAACCAGGATAATTACGTCAAGAACGATTTGCTGGAATGGATAGGTAACAACCGCCACCTGATGGTGGAAAAAGACGATATGGCGCAGGTAGGCGGCAACAAGAGCCTGACTGTCAAGGGCGACCTGAATGAAAAGGTCACCGGCACCACGTCGATGGATGCAGGCGAGAACTTGCAAAGCAAGGCCGGCATGAAATACGGCCTGGAAGCCGGTACCGACATCCACATCAAGGCGGGCATGAATGTGGTGATTGAGGCTGGCATGAGCATCACGCTGAAGGCAGGCGGTGGTTTCATCGTCATCGGCCCGTCCAGCGTAGCGGTATCCGGCACACCGATATTATTGAACAGCGGAGGCTCTGCGGGCAGCGGGGCAGGCGCGGCGCCAAAAGCGCCGACCGCTCCGGACAAAGCAGACGACGGAAGCAAATAACACACATGAAGCACACCCTTTTTTCACGATTCTTGCCTGGCCTGTTATTGCCGGCGGCGCTTGCTGTGCTGATGATGCCAGCGGCGGTGCTGGCGGCGACGACCAGTGCAAACATCTCCGTGGCCGACAAGCCAGTGCGCATCATCCGCGGCACTGGCATCTACAAGGCCAATGTCGGCGTGCTGGCGCAAAAAGACGACATCGTCGAGACCGGCCAGGGCGGTGCCCAGCTGGAAGTGTCGCCCGACCTGATTCTGGCAATGGGCCCGGATACCCGCATCTATCTGAGCAGCGTCGGCGCAGACGGCCCGGTCCGTACTGAATTGGTGTTGCTGAAGGGCTGGGTCAAGGTCATGGTCAAGGGCAGCGGCGCAGCCAAGCGGCTGATTGTTACGTCCGGTTCCATGAAAGTGGCGCTGGACAGTGGTTCCAGCATTGTCCACAGCAATGCTGAAAAGAGCGAGATGTTTGCTGAAGAGGGTACTCAGGTCGTCAATGAAATAGACGAGCGCGGCAAAGCCGGGGCGGACACCAAGGTCAACCGCGAGCAATTCGCGATCAATCTGGTCGGCCAGGGCTTGAAAGTGCTGCCGCGGCCGGGACGCGATTTTTTGACGGACATGCCGGTTGCCTTCCGTGACCCGGTGACGCCTGCGCCGGACCGTCTCAAAGGAGCGCGTTCGCCAGCCACCAAGGAACGCGAAGCCGATTTTGCCGATGTGGAACCATGGCTGAACAACAGCCTGCCGGTCAAAAAAGCTTTTGTCAGCCGCTTTATGCCGCGCATCAAGGACCCCGCTTTCCGCAAGCAGCTGGATGAGCAACTGGGACAATCGGCGGAGTGGAAATCAATATTGCATCCGCCGCCGCCAGCGGGCAAGTAACTGGCCACTAAGCCGAAGCAAAAAATTTGCAGCAATTGAAAAGCCGTCGCAAGAACTCCAGAATCAAAAAAATAAGCAACGCAATAATCAACAAATAAACAATAAACGCCCGTCCGTCACCATGCGGCAGCCAGCACTTAATCTGAAGGAACCAGCATGAAAATGTCCATCGCCACCAAGTTCAACCTTGTGTTCATCTCCATTTTTGCGATCGGTTTTGTCGCGGCGGGCCTCATCGCCAACGCCTTGCTGAAAGAAAGCGCGCGCGAGGAAACGCTGCAAAACGCGCGCTTCCTGCTGGAGTCGGCGCTGGCGACGCGTACTTATACGTCCAAGCAAATCGCTCCCTTGCTGCAAACCCAGATGAAATATCAGTTCCATCCGCAGTCCGTGCCGTCTTATTCTGCGACTGAGACCCTGAACACGGTGTTGAAATCCTATCCGGATTTCACCTACAAGGAGGCCACGCTGAACCCGACCAACCTGCGCGATAAGGCATCCGACTGGGAGGCTGACGTTGTACACAAGCTGCGCAGCGAACCGACGATGAAGGAATATGTCGGCGAGCGCGACACGCCGATAGGCCGCGCGCTGTATATTGCGCGCCCCTTGCAGATCAAGGACCCGGCCTGCCTGGCCTGCCACAGCACTGCCGACGCCGCTCCTAAAACCATGACCGATATCTATGGCCCCAATAACGGTTTTGGCTGGAATCTGAATGAAGTGATCGGCGCTCAGGTGATTTCGGTGCCGATGGCAGTGCCGCTGCAACGCGCCAATTCGATTTTCAAGACCTTCATGCTGTCGTTGCTGGGTGTATTTGTATTCGTTTTCATCGCATTAAACATCATGGTCCATTACTTTGTCACGCGCCGTATTACGAATCTGGCCAATACCGCCGATCAGGTCAGCATGGGTAAATTCGACGTTGAAGAGTTTGATGTGCGCGGTAATGACGAGTTGTCGGCGCTGGCCCAGTCCTTCGGCCGCATGCGCACCAGCTTGTCTAGTGCGCTGAAGATGCTGGAGGAATAAGCCCGTATTGTCTTTTTGGATACGTGTCGGGTGCATTCCGGCACGTATCCTGAGGGAAAATCTGGGATAATAAGAACTTGTTTCGTCACGACCGATGATTCACGACGGATGATGCGAGTCCTTATTGAGATGTAAATGGCAATAATAGAGCAGTTAGGCAAGTACAGAATCGACAGCGTGCTGGGTACCGGCGCGATGGGTGTTGTCTACAAGGCCTACGATTCAAATATCGCGCGCGTCGTGGCGCTGAAAACCATACGCGCCGAACTGTTCGGCGATCATCAGGAAGCAGAGCTGATTGCCCGCTTCAAGAACGAAGCCCAGGCTTCGGGCCGCCTGACCCATCCGAATATTGTTGCGGTCTACGATTACGGCGAAACTCCCGAAACAACCTATATTGCGATGGAGTTCGTCGAGGGTACGTCGCTTAGCGCTTTGCTGGTGGCCGGCACGCCGATGGACCTGAATGCGACCATCACCTGTATGAGCCAGCTGCTGAAGGCGCTTGAATACGCGCATGCACGCGGTGTTGTGCATCGCGACATCAAGCCTGCCAACCTGCTGATTACCTCCGACGCACAAGTCAAGATCACCGATTTCGGCATCGCCCGCATAGAGTCTTCCACGCTGACGCAAACCGGTTCCGTCATCGGCACGCCCAGTTATATGTCGCCTGAGCAGTTCCGCGGCGAAACCGTGGATGGCCGTACCGACGTGTTTGCCGCCGGTATCGTGCTATACCAGCTGCTGACAGGCTCGCGGCCTTTTGTTGGTTCTGCGTCCACGGTCATGCATCAGATCATGAACGAGATGCCGGTCAACCCTACCGAGCGCAATCCGGCGCTGAGCAAAACCTTCGACCGGATTATCTCGCGCGCGCTGGCCAAGCGCCCCGAAGACCGTTTCCCTTCCGCGCAGGCTTTCCTGGAAGCGCTGACCGAAGCCCACCTTGAGCTTACGGGCGGCGCTCCGCTGACAGAAGAAGAAAACGAAAGAACCATCCTGGCTTTCCAGCGCCCCCAAGCCAGGGAAGCACCGCCAGGTCCGCCGCGTCACGTCCATTCATCCCAGTCGGGAATGACATCGGCGCCGCAGCTACATGCAGACCCCGCAGTACGTACGCAGCCGACCACGTTTTCTGCGGCAACTGTCACGCCGTGGAAACTCGAAGTCTTGCCGGAACTGCAGGTCGCCTTGTCCACGCAGGTTGGCCCCATGGCCAAGCTGCTGCTGAAAAATGCCGCGGCGCAGGCAGTGGATGTGGATGACTTGTGTAACAAGCTGCTGCCGCATATTCCATCAGAGAAGGGGCGCACGCAGTTTTTGGACAGTGCCCGCGCGATCAAGAAAAAGCTCGGTATTTCAACGATCAGCTCCTTCACCAGTACCAAACCACCAACGGGCACCAGTATGCAAAGCGCACTCGGCGCCACGCAGACTGCAACGTCGGCCAGCCAGCTGCCGCTGGACCAGTCCGTCATGGACACTGCCGAGCAAAAATTGACGCCGTATATCGGGCCCATCGCCAAGGTCATGGTCAAACGGGCGGCCAAGGTAACCGGTAACCGTCACGAGTTTTTCCGCATTCTGGCGGACAGCCTGGGGACAGAGCAAGAGCGTCTGAAGTTTCTGCGCGAAGTGGGCGAGTAGTCAGCTAGCAATCGGATAACAGCCGCGCTGCAGCACAAAAAAACCGCGCTTTTATTGCATTTTGTCCACAGCCTTTACTACTGCAAAAAAAATACAGACATTGCCGTCATTGCAAGGGGTTTGTGGCGTCCATAGCCACTAAAGTGAAGGTATAATCATCGGCTAGTTAGCCTCCCGTTGCGCCGATTCCCGGGCGATTACAACCCTGAAGATACGATGCCGATTACCCTGCGCGTTCAAACCTATCGCAATGAAGCTTTGCCGCAGCAGGTGGCCAAGCGTTTTGACCAGTTGGGCGGCGCAATCGGCCGCGCAGTGGGCAATGACCTGGTGCTGGAAGACCCCAGCAAATACATCTCCCGTGTTCATGCGAAGATCGATTTTCGCGATGGCGGCTACTACCTCACCGATGTCGGCAGCAATCCCAGCCTGATCAATGACCGTCCTGTCGGCAGCGGAAGGCAGATGCCGCTCGCCGATGGCGACAGGCTCAATGTCGGTGAATACCAGTTGCTGGTCAGCGTCAGCCCGGAAGCTGTTCCCTTGCCGCCCTCACCGCTGCAGATGGCACCTGCCGCTGCAGCCGCTCCGGCAATGCCGGCAATGCCAGAATTATCGGCAAGCATAGATGATTCGCTGTCCGGCGCAAAAATTCTGGACGTGGGCGGCAGCTTTGATCATGCAAATTTCGATCCGCTGGGCGTCAACCTGTTTGATGCGCCTGCACCTTCGCATGCAGCCGCATCCCAGGCAAGTCCTGGCCTTGATGCTTCTGCTTTCTGGGCTCCTGCGAAACAGCCGGCGGCGCCAGCATTCCGTGGAGCCGAGAGCGACCATATTTCACCGGAAATTGAAGCCTTCCAGATGCCGGTGATGACACCCGCCGCGCCTATTATTCCTGCGATGCCCGCTGCGCCAGCCGTGCCATCGGCGTTGTCGGCATCATCGGCAATGGCCATCCCGGATGATTACGATCCGCTGGCGGATTACCTGCCGCCTCGGGTGCAGGCCGCGCAGGCGCCAGCACTTATACAGCCTACTCCGGCCTTCGTTCCTGCCGCTACCCCAGCAGCGCCGGTTTTCATTCCCGAATTTTCATTGGATCCGGCATCGCCTGTTGCCGATTCTGCAAGCCGCACGATGCTGCCTCCGGCAGCGTCGCCGGTATTGCCGCCAGCGACTCAGCCTCAATCACAACCGCAACTGGATTCACAAGCGGAGTTGCAGACGCAGATGGATGCGGTTGCTACCAAAATTTCCGCGCCACCTGCCCAGTTACATGACGCAGTTGAACCGCCTGCCGCATCTGTTGATGCTCAAGCTGTGCCGGTGCGGCCAGCATTTACGCCAGCGTCTACGCCGGTCCCTGCACCGGTAGCTGCGCCCGTGATCATTCCCGCTGCTCCGGCGGCGCCTTCTGTTTCTGCAGCACCTGCTGCTACGAACGACGGAGAAGTCATGCAGGCCTTGTTGCGCGGCCTGGGTATGTCGGAACTGAAGACCAACCGTTCACCGGTGGAACTGGCAGAGCTCGCCGGCGCAATGCTGCGCGAAGCCACTACCGGCACCATGGGCGTACTGATGGCGCGCGCGATGACGAAGCGCGAGAGCAGGCTGGAGATGACGATGATCGCCAGCCAGGCAAACAATCCGCTGAAGTTTTTTCCGGACGCCGATAGCGCGCTGGGCCAGATGCTGTCGAATGCGCTGGCCGGCTATATGACGCCGGTGCGTTCCTATGCGAATGCCTATGACGACCTTAAGGCGCATGAACTGGCGATCATGGCTGGCATGCGCGCGGCTTTGTCCGGTGTGCTGCAAAGGTTTGATCCCACTGCCATTGAAGAGCGACTGCAGGTGCCTACCGTGATGGACAAGATGCTGGCGGCGAACCGCAAGGCCAAGATGTGGGACCGGCTGGTGGAGCTGTACAAGGAAATTTCCAACGAAGCCGACGATGACTTCCAGCGCCTGTTCGGCGAAAAGTTTGCGGTCGCGTATGAAGAGCAGATACAAAGATTGCGCCAGAGCCGCAGATAGTCCGGACAGGCATGGCGCTTGCATATAGCAGCATAATCTACCAATTGGCGAGGCAAAATGTCGTGGAATAGTAAAGTAATCTGGTCTGAAGGCATGCTGTTGCAGCCGCAGCATTTACAACAGCATGACCGCTACCTGCACACGCTGCTCGAGTCGCGCGTGGCCGGATTACGGCCCTATCCATGGGGTTTCTCCAGCGTTAAAATCGATGAGCAGCAACTGGCGATGGGCAAGCTTGCGCTGCAGTCTTGCAGCGCTGTGCTGCCGGACGGCACGCCGTTCAACCTGCCTGCGGATGACGAACTGCCGTTGCCACTGAATATCCCCGAAGATGCGCGCAACGTGCTGGTTATGCTGGCGCTGCCGGCGCGCCGCCCCGGCATTGCCGAAGTGGGCAACGAAGACGGACAAGACAATTTTGCCCGCCATCGCAGCGCCGAATATGAGGCCTGGGACAGCAATGGGCTGGACAACAGCGCGCTGATGCAGGTTGGCAAAATGCGCTTGCGACTGGCGATGGAAAGCGATGTCGCCAATGCCTACACGGGCCTGGGTGTGGCGCGCGTGCTGGAAAGACGCGCCGACAACCGTGTGGTGCTGGACCCCGATTATTGCCCGCCTTGCCTGGATTTCCGCGCCGCGCCGCGGCTCGGCGCTTTTGCCGATGAACTGCAGGGTTTGCTGCACCAGCGCGGAGAGTCGCTGGCCAGCCGCCTGAGCCAGCCCGGCGCTGCCGGCGCCGCCGAGATTGCCGATTTCCTGCTGCTGCAACTGGTGAATCGCGCCGAACCGCTGGTTGCCCACCTGGCCAGCATGACAGGCCTGCATCCGGAAGGCCTGTATACGGAACTGGTGCAGCTGGCCGGTGAACTGGCCACCTTTACCCGTGCCGACAAACGCCGCGTGGATTTCCCGGTCTACAAGCACGACAAGCTGCGCGAAACGTTTTTCCCTGTCATTGACGAACTGCGTAAATCGCTGTCGATGGTGATGGATTCGCACGCCGTACCTATCCCGCTGGAAGAACGGCAATTTGGCATCCGCGTGGCCGTCGTGCCCGATCCGGAACTGATCAAGTCCGCCACCTTCGTGCTGGCCGTCAATGCGCAGATGCCGGCAGAGACGATACGCAGTGGTTTTCCTGCCAAGGTTAAAATAGGCTCCGTCGAAAAAATCCGTGACCTGGTCAACCTGCAGCTGCCGGGCATTGCACTACGCCCCTTGCCGGTTGCGCCGCGCCAGCTCCCTTTCCATGCAGGCTTTACTTATTTTGAACTGGACAAGAATAGCGAGTACTGGAAACCGCTGCTGACGTCGGCCGGCTTTGCGATGCACGTACCGGGCGAATTCCCTGGTTTGCAGATGCAGTTCTGGGCCATCAGGAAGTAATAAAACTCAGGCTTAATCTTAGGATTAATCTCAGGATTAATAGTAGCGAAGGGCTCTGCTGACGGGCTTATTCGATGTTTTTGAAAATAGAACAAAGGTAATCATCGTGAGTGGAAATGAGCCGCTAGATCCTTTCCAGGATCCCGACCGTACTGTCCTGGTTCCTGCACCCGGAGGCAAACGCGCCGCGCCCGCAGCCGGACAGGCATCCGCGCCTGCCGAAGACCGCACGGTCATGGCGCCTGCCGCCGGCGCTGCTGCTACCCCTGCTGTCCCCGCTGCTGCTGCATCACCGGCGCCGGCTGCCAGAGCGCCGAACCAGGCAAAAATTCCTGCTACGCTGCATGGCACGGCGCTGAATCCACTGGTGCGCGCCGCTAACCCCTTGCTGGATCTGGTCACGCCGCTGCGCCACATGACGTCGTATCCAAATGTGGAAGAGCTGCGCGTGCAGCTGATCGGCGCGATCAAGACGTTTGAAGCCGAAGCGAAGGCAGCACAGGTGCCGCATGAATCCATCGCCGCCGCCCGTTATTCGCTGTGCACCTTCCTCGACGAAACCATCTCGTCCACTCCGTGGGGTGGCGGCGGCGTGTGGGCCAGCCGCAGCCTGCTGGTGACTTTTCACAATGAAGCTTTCGGCGGAGAAAAATTCTTCCTGATCCTGCAAAAGCTGGGGCAGGATGCGCGCGCCAATCTGCACATTCTGGAACTGATGTACCTGTGCCTGGCGCTGGGACTGGAAGGCCGCTATCGCGTGATAGAAGGCGGCCGTGCGCAATTGGAAATCCTGCGCGAACGTCTGCAGCAATTGATACAGAAACAGCGCGGCGCCTTTGAAGCTGAACTGTCAGTGCACTGGAAAGGCGCCACCGGCAAGGGTGAGCCCTTGTGGCGCGTGATACCGGTATGGGTGCTGGCTGCTATTGCCGCCGTTGTACTGATTATCGTGCAATTGTTTTTCAGCTACCGGCTGAACCAGGCTTCCGATCCTGTATTTGCGGGTTTGCACCAGATCAAGGTACAGGCGCCGTTGCCGCCTGCTCAGCCCGCGCCTGCACCTGTGGTGACCAAACCGCCGGTGCGCGTGGCTGGTTTCCTGGCACCTGAAATTGAACGCGGCCTGGTCAGCGTTACTGAGACGGCAGACCGCTCCACTGTTACGCTGCGCGGCGACGGTGTGTTCGCGTCCGGTAGCGCCGAGGTAACGCGCGACTTCATCCCGCTGCTGCAACGCATAGGCGATGCGCTGAAACCGGTACCGGGCAAGGTCATCGTCATTGGCCATACCGACAATGTCAAAGGTGGCATTTCGGCCAAGTTCCCATCCAACTGGGACCTGTCCAAAGGCCGCGCGGAATCAGTCAGGAAGCTGCTGGCGGAGCGAGCAGGGCCACCTGAAAGATATACGGTGGAAGGTCGTGGCGACACCGAGCCGCTAGTGCCAAACGACAGCGCCGCCAATCGCGCGCGCAACCGGCGTGTGGATATCGTTGTGCTGACGCCGGCGGTGCAGCCGTGAGCGGCGGCGTAGCGTTGTTGCATCAGCAGAATATTGACACACAGAATATTGACACCGTCGGGCACATCAGCATGAGCTCCAATATCAATTACCGAATTCCTGGAATCCTATGAAGCGAATCTTTTCCTGGCTACTGAAACCCTGGGTGTTGTCACTGCTCGGTGTCATCCTGCTGTCGCTGATACTATGGTTTGAAGGCCCGCTGCTGGCATTTAACGGCAGCGAGCCGTTCGCCTCTGAAAGTGTGCGTTGGACCTTCATCAGCCTCTTTTTTGCGGTATGGGCGATTTACTTTCTGTGGAAATTCATTGCCGCAAAAATTGCCAATGCCAAGCTGATGAAAAGTGTGGCAGGTGAAGACCAGCCAGCCCAGGCTCCGGCGCCCGGCGCCAAGGAAAGCGCAGCCGAACTGGCGGCGCTGGCAAAACGCCTGCAGGAAGCGATGGCGGTGTTGAAAAAAGCCAAGCTCGGCGGCAAGCAGGGCGGCCTGTACCAGTTGCCCTGGTATATGTTCGTCGGTGCGCCGGGCACCGGCAAAACGACGGCGCTGGTGCAGTCTGGCCTGAAATTTCCGCTGGCCGAAAGCATGGGCAAGAATGCGATAAGCGGCGTCGGCGGCACCCGCAATTGCGACTGGTGGTTTACCGACGAAGCAGTGCTGCTGGACACGGCCGGCAGATATACGACGCAGGACAGTTATACCGAAGTGGATAAGGCCGCGTGGGGCGGTTTCCTGCAATTGCTGCGCAAGCATCGCCGCCGCCGTCCTGTGAATGGCGTCATCATTGCGCTGAGCGTTGCCGACCTGTTACAGCAGAACGAAGCGGCGCGGCAGGCACAGGCGCTGGCCATCCGCGAGCGCATCAAGGAGCTGCACGAAAAACTGGGCATACGTTTCCCTATTTATGTGATGGTCACCAAGTGCGATCTGCTGGCTGGTTTTGTCGAGTTTTTCGATAATCTGGGCCGTGAGGAAAGGGCGCAGGTGTGGGGCATGACTTTCCCGCTGGCCGACGCCAACCAGGTTGATAGTGCGCTGGCGGCTTTCCGGGAAGAGTTCCAGCTGCTGGAGCAGCAACTGCAAGCCAGGGTGCTGGACCGCGTGCAGCAGGAGCGCGACCTGCAAAGGCGCGCGCTAATCTATAGCTTCCCTCAGCAGTTTGCCGGTGTCGGCGATGTGCTGGGCCGTTTCCTGAATGATGTGTTCCAGTCTAGCCGCTATGAAGAAAAAGCCTTGCTGCGCGGCGTGTACTTCAGCAGCGGCACGCAGGAAGGCAGCCCGATAGACCGCGTGATGGGGGCGATGGCAGCTGCCTTCGGCCTTGATCGCCAGATACTGCCGCCAAATGCATCCAGCGGCCGCAGTTATTTCATCACACGGCTGTTGCAGGAAGTGATTTTCCCGGAGGCCAACCTGGCCGGCGTCAATCTGTCGCTGGAGCGCAAGCGGCGCTGGGCGCAGTGGGGCGCATCCATCGTTATTGCGATCTTGTTCGTGCTGCTGTGTGCAGGCCTGCTGACCAGTTATTTCCGCAACCAGAGCTATGTGGCCGACGTTAATCAGAAAGTAGCCGACATCACTAAACTGGCCACCGCCTTGCCGGCCCAGGGCAGCGAGTTGCAGACCTTGCCTTTGTTGAATGCCGTGCGCGATCTGCCGGGCGGCTACAACGAACGCGACAAGGGCGCGCCGCTGCTGATGCGCTTCGGCCTGTACCAGGGCGACAAACTGGGCGCGGGGGCACAGGCGGTATATCAGAAGATGCTCAGGGAAACACTGCTGCCGCGCATCATCAACCGCATGGAAGAACAGCTGCGCAGGGATAGCGCCAACAATACCGACTACCTGTACGAAACACTGCGCGTTTATTTGATGCTGGGCGATACCAGCCATTTTGATGCGACGTCGGTGGGCGTATGGCTGGACTACTACTGGTCGCGCAACTTGAAAGATGCCAGCGACGCGCAGAAGCAGGCCTTGTCAGACCATGTGCAGGCCTTGCTGGAGCACTACAGCAGTGGCGCCGACGAGCCGCCGAAGCTGGATACAGCGTTGATCAGTGACACCCGTCTGACCTTGGCCAAAATGCCGGTGCAGCAACGTGTTTACAACCGCCTGAAGCGAGAACTGTCGCGCAGCAAGCTGCCGGAATTCAGCGTCACTAATGTGGGCGGCCGTGATGCGCCGCAGGTGTTTATACGCCGCAGCGGCGAGCCGCTGACGCGCGGCATCAACGGCATGTTTTCGATGGCGGGCTACGGCAAGTTTTTGGAGCAAAATGAGCAGGCGATCACCGATGTAGCCAAGGATAGCTGGGTGCTGGCGCAGCAGGAGCAGATCGCCAGTGCCGGCAGCACCGAGCAGATCAAGGCGGCTGTGCTGCAACTGTATTTTAACGATTACATCGCTCAGTGGGACGGCCTGCTGGCCGACATTGGCATCACGCCGTTCTCCACACTGGACCAGGGTGCCCGCATCACCAATATCCTGTCCGGCGCAGAATCTCCGCTGCGCAAGTTCCTGCTTGCTGCCGCCAAGGAAACCACGCTGGAAGGCGCAAAAAGCAAGCTCAGTACAGCATCGGTCAGTGATGCGGTCAAAGGCAAGCTGGACTCGTACAAGAAAAAACTGGAAAGCGCGATAGGCTCCGGTGCAGACGATGCGCCAGCCCCAGTCAAGACGCTGAACCCGGTGGATGCTCACTTTGAAGACTTGCACAAGATGGCCGGCGCTGGTGGAGCTGCTGGTGCCGGGGGGGCTGCTGGTGGTGGTGGTGGTGGTGGTGG
>JAYSKH010000049.1:0-5399 GCA_043726505.1 Undibacterium sp.
GCAGCACATCAGCGACACATCAGAAGCGCATCGGCAATTGTCTGTTAAGCGCTGCCGGCCTGTTGCGGGTGGGTGGAGAAGAAACGCATCATTTCCTTCGAAGCGTCCGGTCCTTTGGCATCTGTATAACTGCCCCGCTGGTCGCCGCCCGACCAGGTATGTCCTGCCCCATGCACCAGCCATTGCTCGGCCACGGCTTTACCGTCGCGTGCTTTATGCACGGTGCGCGTATACGCATGGCCCTGTTCTACCCGGCCCTCTTCCACTTCGCTGCGGAGCTTGAGCGCGGCGTCTGCGGCGCTCTCTACATACTCGTCAATGATCTGGTCGCCATTACGCGGGCTCACCGTATTATCCTGATCGCCATGGAAAACGATGACGGGGATCTGCTGCAATAAGCGTTCTGCCTTGCCACTGCTATGGCCCCTGCCCTTCATCGCAGACAGTGCCGAAGGCAGGTCTTTGGCGGCGGCATACGGCAAACCCGAGTGGATGCCGACCGCTGCATACAGGTCAGGATAAGTTGTGCCCATGATCACCGACATTGCACCGCCGGCAGACATGCCGGCCACAAATACCTGACGTTCATCGATCGCATATTCGGCAACGATCTCGCGTGTGATGCCGGCAATGATGGAGGGTTCACCCTTGTCGCGCTGCTGGTCGATGGCGCTGAACCAGTTCCAGCATTTGGAACCGTTGGCGGCCTGCGACTGCGCCGGGTAGGCAACAAAACAGGGCTGCTCTTCTGCAATCAGGTTCATGCCGGTACCTAGCGCAAAATCGTCGGGGTCCTGCGTGCAGCCGTGCAGCATAACCACCAGCGGCAGGCGCTGGCCGTGATACTCGCTGGGGATGAACAGCTTGTAGTTGCGGGTGCCGGCGCTATTGCTGTACGAAGTGCTGATGAAGCGGCCGCCGCGGTCGCCGCTATCCTGCGCGTCTTCTTCACCGGCAGGTTCTTCCACCGGTGTTGTCGGTAGCGAGCCTATCTGGCCCCAGCTTTCATCAAATGGGGACGGGATGTGCAGACCACCGAACAGCTTGGGCAAAAAATCGGCGGCAGCGCTGGCTTGCGTGTTGGTAGCTACCGTTGCGGCAGCAGCCTCTTTGACGCGTGCTTCCGCCGCTTTGGCGGACGCCGCTGGAGCTGGGGCAGATGTTTTGGGACGCGGGTTGATATCTCGCATTGCTTGCTGGTTTTCCTTGAATTTGGGTACGGGCGCGCCAGACACCCCGGCCTCGCTTCTGGGTGGCAGCATTTTTTGCAGGGCGCGCTGTATCAACCTGGTGGCATTGACCGGGCCTTCTTCACGTAAGCTGCGCGTGGCTTCCTTCATGGCGGTAAGCATGTGCTGGTTGATTTTCATTGGACATCCCTCTCTGTTGGACTGGTCTTTAGCCCATCTATAAAATACGCTCAGCCAGTGCCGTTTTGACCGCTGGGCTCGCGTGCAACGCTCCTAATACGACGATGGAATCTATGGTGGCTAAAGCCAGCTCTGGCGATACATCGGTTCCTATGCTTGCCATGCCCAGGATATGAATCTGCAGGCGCTGGCCAGCCGCCTGCACCGCTTCCAGATCGGCCCTGGAGTAATAATGCAGGCCCAATACCAGGCTCTTGCGCAGGATGGTCTGCTTGATAACTTCCGAGTGCGTGCTCAGCTGGTTCCTGATGGCCGTGCGGATCAGATCCGTCCTGTTGGAATAAAAACCTTCCTGCACCAGCAAATCGATCTGGCCAAGGTCAATCAGCCCCATATTGATCGTAATTTTTTCTGTTTCCACCGTCTTCGCCCGCGCAACAGCAGCCGCAGCAGTGATAGGCGCAGCGGGCACGGGCGCATTTGGTATTGTCGGCACTTTCATTTTTGTCTCCGTCTTCGTTTTTGGATTCCATACACCATCCATATGGATGGTATATTAGTTCAATACCTGTTGTTTGCAAGGATATTAAGGCTAAAAGTTGTCATATAGAAATATGAAGCGTGCGCTGATCGAACACGTGTAGGACATGCGCAGTAGGTGTGTGCGAACCATGGAGGGAGGCGCAAAAACAATCGGCCGCGCTTTCGCGGGCCGATAGTGTGTGAAGGTGCAAATACAGGGTCAGATTTTGCGGTCGCTGCTTTCCCAAAAAGGCGCGCGCAGTTTGCGTTTGAATATTTTGCCGGAATCCTCCCTGGGCAAGCTGTCTGCGAACTTGATCAGCTTGGGAATTTTGAACTTCGCCAGCTGTGCCGATAGCTGGCGGCGGATATCGGCCTCCGTCAGCGCCTCCGCATGCGCTTCGCGCTGCACATACGCACAGATCTGTTCACCGAACTCTGCATCCGGAATGCCGAACACCGCGCAGTCCTTGATGCCCGGCATGCCCAGCAGCACCGCTTCTATCTCCGCCGGGTAGATATTGACGCCGCCGGAAATAACCATGTCGTTTTTACGGTCGCTGAGGAACAGGTAGCCGTCTTCATCCAGCCAGCCGACATCGCCGACGGTAATATAGCCGTTGCGGCCAGCTGCCTGCCGTTTGTCCGGCTGGCGGTGATAGGTAAAATCAGGCATGTGCGCTATCTTCACATACACATCGCCGATGATGCCGGGTCCGACTTCGCTGCCTTCATCATCGAGGATGGCAAACCTGGCGCCGGGTATGGGCCGCCCCACAGTACCGGGCTTGCTCAGCGCATCGGCAGACGTGTTCCTTGCCATCAGGCCTGTTTCGGTTGACCCATAGTATTCACTGATAACCGGCCCCCACCACGCAATCATTGCCTGCTTCAGCGCCGGTGAGCACGGCGCTGCGCCATGTACGACGTCCTTCAGTGAGCTGAGGTCGTAGCGGCGCTTTACTTCTTCCGGCAGTTGCAGCAGGCGATAGAACATCGTCGGCACGATATGCATGTGGGTAATGCGGTGGCGCTCTATCAGCGCCAGCATCTGCTCGGGATCAAAGCGTTCCTGCAGCACGATGTCGGCGCCCAGCCGGGCCGCCGTCGTGCCATAACTATTCGGTGCGGAATGGTACATGGGGCCGTTCATCAGCACGCGCATCGGCTGATCCGGCGTCAGGCCATAGGCTGCGGCGGTGGCCGCACTCATCGCGCCAAACTGCTGCACATTGACGGCATTACGGCGCACGCCCTTGGGTTTACCGGTAGTGCCGGAGGTATAGATCATCACGCCGCGCATGTCCGGCGGCGGCGATGTCAGCGGCGCATGTTGCGCTACCCACGCATCCCACATCACGGCGTCCGGCGGCAAGGCAACATCGTTATTGCCTTTGTAGGCGGCCAGTATTTCGGGTGGCGTGGTCACGAACAGCAGCTTGACATCAGCTGGCACGCTGGCAGCAATGCCGGGCCACAAGTCGGTGTGTACCACCAGCACCTTGGCGGAAGAATCCGCCAGTACATATTCCGCTTCTGCTGCTGTCGCATGCCAGTTGATCGGCGTTGCATAAGCCCCGATCTGGCCGGCAGCGAGTGTGGCTTCAAAAAAAGCAAAGTCATTGCGCAGCAACAGCGCGATGACATCATCTTCCGCCACGCCCAGCGCCTTAAAACCGGCGGCTGCCTGCGCGGCGCGCTGCATGACGTCACTAACCAAGCTTTGCCGGTCGCCAGCCAGCATGCGGGGCGGATTCGTTGTGGCCATTTATTTTTCTCGTTGTGGTGTAACGTTGTAGTTGGATATTGTCAGCGGCCTGTCTCCTGGCCGCCGCACACTACATGTGGCCTACTTTACACCATCCCGGCATTTTATTCAGTGTCCGGCAGCTCCAGGCTCAGCATTGCCGAACTCAGGCACTTGCCGTGCGCATCCAGCGCCAGCGAACGGGTAACGCCGCCGGCTAATGCCTTTTCCAGCACAAAATTCAGCGCACCCAATGCTGGCAGGCTATAGCGCCTGACCTCTCCGTGCACGATGCCGGCAAAATGCTGCTGGACCCTTTCCGGTGTCAGCATCTTTTCCAGCAGCGCAAAATCGCGGATGTCGTAGGCGATGACCGAAATATTGGAAATATCACCTTTGTCACCAGCCCGTGAATGCGCCAGCTCGCGCAGTATTCGTATAGTCATATCATGCCTCCAGCATCTTTACCGACGTTTGAACTTGCTGCCGTGGCAGATAGGTGGACAGTACCGCCACCACATCCCGCGCAGACTTGCTTGCTCCCCCGCCGCCAGCCGGGCCGCAGGTGTAAAGCGCCTCCACTTCATTGCCGATACGGCGCGCAGTCTGCAGCGTATCCGTGCGCGCGCTGACGCGCAGCCGCACTTCGTAGGGCTCGGCACTGGTGAACGACAAGGCGCTACCGTGGATAGAGTTGATGCCTATCAGGTCGTAGCGGACTTCTTGTATAGACTCGGCAGCTGCCATCTGCAGGCGCTCAGTAATAATATCCTGCGCCAGTTGCGCGCGCGCCAAAGCGCCTAGGCCGGCATAGGATATCTGGCCCTCGCCGATATAGCTGTCTACATAACCCAGCGACACCTTCAGCATCGCAGGCCGCGCATGTCCGCCTGCACCGCTGACACGCACACGGTCAGGTCCGATTTCTTCTATGCGCACCTGCGAAAAATCCGCCACCACGTCCGGCGTCAGATACGCTGCCGGGTCGTGGATCTCGTACAGCAACTGCTCCTTGCACGTGGCTGCGGTGACCTGCCCGCCTGAACCTGCGACCTTGGTAATGACAGCAGAACCATCTTCTGCCACCTCCGCCAGCGGGAACCCCAGCCGCGCCAGATTAGCCACATCCTTATAACCGGGGTCGGCAAAATAACCACCAGTGATCTGCCCGGCGCATTCCAGCAGATGCCCGATCAGCGTGCCCTGCCCCAGCCTTTGCCAGTCGTCCATCGCCCAGCCAAATTCGTGGATCAGCGGCGCCAGCACCAGAGCCGGGTCGGCGACGCGGCCAGTGACAACTACATCCGCCCCTTGCGCCAGCGCATCTACCAGCGGCTGCGCGCCAAGGTAGGCATTGGCCGACAATAGCCTGCCGCCAAGCCGGCTGACAGCAGCGCCTGTATCATCCAGATAATTACCATCAGTGATTTGCTGTAGCACGTCGTCTCCGCTGACGGCAGCAACCTTCAGGCCGGTCAAACCCAGTTCGACAGCGATTTCCTTGATTCTGACGGCAGCAGCCAGCGGATTGGCGGCGCCCATATTAGTCAGGATGCGTACGCCCTTTTCCTTGCACAGGCGCAGCACCGCATACATCCTGTCGTCCAGCAAGGGATCATAACCGAGCGCCGGATTCTTCATCTTGCTTTGCTGCGCCACTGCGATCGTACGTTCAGCCAGGCATTCAAAGATCAGGTAATTCAGGTCCCCTTTGGCGGCAAGTTCCACCGCCGGGTCTATACGGTCACCGGAATAACCGG
>JAYSKH010000050.1:0-10809 GCA_043726505.1 Undibacterium sp.
CCTACGCGCGCACTGCTGCCGCTTGCATCCGCTATCTCCTTATACACACCGCCAAACAGCCAGCCCGCATAAGGATGATCACGCGGAGACAGCTGCGACGGCAGCAACTTGGTATCCGACGCGGTATATAGCTCCTGCCCTATGCGCCAGCCATAGCTGGTGGAGTTGTTCTGCGTGTTCAGCACGCTATGCTGCCCCAGTTGCACACCACTGGTATAAAAACCGTCCTTGTCGTTAAACAGCAAGCTGTCGTTCTCTACCGTCAGATTCCATACCGACAGGCCCTTGGCCTGCACATCCCGATATTCATCTACAGAAGGTAAAACCGATTGCGCCAGCGCCGGCAAACCGCCCAGTGCCAGTCCGGCTGCCAATGTCATCGACGCCATTGAACAAAATTTGTTACGTACTTGCATGCGTGTATTCCTCATATTAATTTCTGTATCATCGCGTGGGTCGCGGCGGCGGTCGCCGCCGGCACTTCCATCGGTATCAGGTGGCCGCCCGTTATCTGTACAAAGTTATCGCCCACCAGTTTTCTGGTCGCATCCAGCCCAGCCTGCCGGCATTCCACCGATTCGGTTCCACCGACAAAACCTATAGGTGTCGGAAACGGCTTGCGCAGCACGTAACCGAGGCTGTCTGGCAGACACTGGTAGATCGCAGTTTCGACTTCACGCGTGAATTTCAGCGTGACACCCTCTGCATGCGGCACGACACCGGCATTGATATAGTCATGCAGCACTTCAGGCGGCCAGATCGCAAACATCTCCTTGGCCGCAAAATGCTGATAGGCCGCGTCCGCGCTTTTCCACATATTCCTGCGCTTGACCGAAAACTGCGCCGGCGAAAACTTCCCATCCACGCCCAGTTTCTTGAACAGCCTCAGCGCCAGCGCCTTCCAGCCGCCAACCACCGGTGAATCCAGCATCACCACGCAACGCACCAGATCCGGCCGCGCCTTGGCCGCCATCAGAGCCAGGATGCCACCCAGAGAATGCCCTATCAGGATGACAGGCTCGTGATAACGCGTCGCCAGCGTATCAATCAGCTCCTGCACCAGATGCGGCCAGCCGTCAGTCACCGGATACGCAGGATTATGGCCGTGTATCTCCAATGCCCGCACATCATAATAAGGTGACAGGTGCTCAAAGAAAACGCGGTAAGTCCCGGCGGGAAAGCTGTTGGCGTGCGCAAAGTGCAAAATCGGTTTGGCTGGAGTGTTTGCAGAATCTGGAGGCATAAATTAGGGGTTGACTATGTATTCGGGCAAAAGCTGCCATGCGGCCTACCTGCCATACCAATACCGCGCATGCTCATGGCGGTATTCGTAAAACTGCAAACCGGCCCCGAATTGTAATGTGATTGCGCCGGATTCGCCGCTCCTTAGGCGATTTACTCCAAAATTGCGCTTTGAATCTTTAATCGGCAGTCACAGCCGGCATCAGGCATGGCATTTTTTGCTTGTCCTGTGTTTCAAATGCCCCCGTTTTTTGTTTTAAAACCACAAACATACGGATTTTTCACGGTAAAAATCTCTCGCCCACCGTCCGCTGCTCAACGGTCACACCTTCGCCTTACATCTCCAGATATTCATGGAATCTCCTATATGGAGAGCGCCGTACGCGATGCGAAAAGCACTGTCTCTCACAGACCCAAATCGCACTCCATCCCCAGAAGGCACTAGCTCGTGCCGAAACGGCACAAGGTGCAAATTCCGCCTCCCTATACTCGATCCGAGCTTCGAAATTCATTTATATCGATCTCGCACAGTAGCTGCCGGTTACCCGCAATTTTCAAAAAACCGGCTGTGCGAAACGTCAAAAAGAAATCCGCAATTGAGCAAACGCGCACTGACGCCGCTGCAATTTCGCCGAAACGGAACAAAATACTGGAGAGTTTACATGTCAGCACAGTTTCAATCACTGAATTCAGCAACCGGCCTGGCGGCTACCACGCCGCGCAGTCCTTGGAAAGAAATTTGCGCGGCCAGCATAGGCAACGCACTTGAATTTTATGACCTGCTTATTTACGGCTACTTTGCGGTCGTCATCGGAAAATTATTTTTTCCCGCCGAAAACGAAACGACATCCCTATTGCTAAGCGTAGGCACATTCGGCATCTCCTTCGTCATGCGGCCACTGGGCGCCATCGTGCTGGGCTCCTACGCCGACCGTGCCGGACGCAAGCCCTCACTTACTCTGTCGATCTCCATCATGATGCTGGGAACCGCGATGATTGCGTTTGCGCCGACCTATTCTCAAATAGGCATAGCGTCTCCTTTGCTCATTATCGCCGCCCGCATGTTGCAAGGCTTTTCTACAGGCGGCGAATTTGGCGCGGCAACAGCCTTCATGGTGGAACATGCAGACGGAAAGCGGCGAGGCTTTTTCGCCAGCTGGCAGCTATCAACCCAGGGTCTCGCTACCGTGCTTGCAGCCGGTATCAGCGCCTTGCTCAGCTATGCACTAACGGACAGCCAGCTAAATGAATGGGGCTGGCGGGTTGCCTTTGGTTTTGGGTTACTCGTGGGGCCCGTAGGACTTTATATCCGTAATCAGATCGATGAGACGCCTGAGTTCCAGAAGACAAAAACCAGGAAGCTGGAAAAATCGCCGCTGCGCGTCGTGCTGGCAAGGGATGGAGTCAATCTGCTGCTGGGCATAGGCGTTGTATCCGGCGCTACTGCATTCAACTACGTGCATAAATTGTACATGCCTACCTACGCATTGAAGCAACTGCATATCCCTGCCACGTCCTCCTTTCTGGGCGCGATGATCACCGGTGTCATGTTGATGCTGAGCGCGCCTGTGTTCGGCACACTGTCCGACCGCTACGGACGCTTCAGGGTACTGACCATTGCTTTAATGGTCGTCGGCTGCACTTCTTATCCGTTGTTCCTGATCTTGAACACCTGGCCCACATTCACCGCGTTGATCGCCGTGCAGTTCCTGGTCGGCCTGCTGATTGCGGCCTGCCTCGGCCCCATCCCAGCAATGCTGTCCGACATTTTCCCGACCAGCACACGCGGGACCGGGCTCGCGCTCAGTTATAACTTCTCAGTCACCTTATTTGGCGGCTTTGCCCCCTTGCTGGTGACATGGATGATTGCGGCCACAGAAAACAAGCTGGCGCCGAGCTTTTACGTCATGGGCACATCCATCATCAGCGTCGCCTCCGTACTGATTCTCGGGCAGCGCATGAAGCGCAATGCTCCGGTTTAGCCATAGCCCTTTTTTGGATTTTCACGTATTTCACTCCCGCCCTCTCGCGGGGCCGGACTTTTTTTGGCTTAATTTTGGAGTTGTAGCAATGAAAAACCTAGAACAGATTCGCGCCGGGTTGCAAGCTTATCCGATCGAAGTAAAGTTCCCTGACATCTCGCCGTGGCAGCATGGCAATACTGGCATTGACTATATCCATTCGTTCGACAGCGGGATTGCAGGCCCGCACGCAATGATCATGGCGCTCTCGCATGGAAACGAAGTAAGCGGCGCCATTGCCGTCGATGCGCTGCTCCGCATGAAGCTGAAGCCTCTGAAAGGCCGCATTACGCTTGGATTTGCGAATGTGGAGGCGTATCGCAGGTTTGACAGGAACAATGTCGATGCGACACGCTTTATTGATGAAGACATGAACCGCGTGTGGTCGGAATCAAGACTGGATAGCAAGGACGACACCCTGGAGTTGCGGCGCGCGCGCGAACTGAGACCGATCATCGACGACGTTGACTACTTGCTGGATATACATTCCATGCACGAAGAGTCTCAGCCGCTGATGATGTGCGGCCCTTTGCAAAAAGGAATACGGTTCGCCTCCCAGATCGGCACGCCTGCCCATGTCATTGCGGATGAGGGCCATCCCAATGGAAAGCGCATGCGTGACTATGGTGGCTTTGGTGAAATACATAGCTCAAAAAATGCGCTTCTTATCGAAACGGGGCAGCATTTTTCCTCGCGCAGCAGAGACGTTGCATTGGATACCGCTAGCCGCTTTCTCGCTGCCACAGGGGTTGCCGACATCATCGACCTATCCCACTTCCTTACTCAGCCATTTCCTGTCAAGCAGCGCCTGCTTCAAGTAACACAGCCCGTCGTCGCGCGGACGATGGGCTTTGAGTTCTCTAAGGATTTTCGCGGCCTTGAACTGATAGAACAGGCCGGTACCGTCATTGCGAAAGACGGCAATGCGGAAATTGTCACTCCGTATGACAACTGCGTGATTGTCCAGCCATCACTACGCCATCTTGCACCGGGTGTCACCGTCATGCGGCTGGCCAGAATCCTGGATTTTCAATCTGGCGGAGAGATAAGCATGTCTTAAAAAAAGCTAACCCTTCCTTCCCGCCTGTTCAGCCGCTACCGCGGCGCGGTCCATGACCATTTGTTTCACACGATTTCAACAAAGTCTTAATCACAATAACTCAACAAGGACCATGCAAAATGAAAAATCGCGTCATCGCATTAGCCATACTGGCAACCACCGCAGGTGTAGTGCAAGCCCAATCCAACGTCACCATCTACGGTGTCATCGACGCCGGGATAAGCCATGAGAATAACGGCAGCACTTCCGTTACCCGACTCGATAGCGGCATTCTGAACAGCAGCAGGCTGGGTTTCAAAGGCGTGGAAGATTTGGGCGGCGGCATGGCGGCACTCTTTCAGATAGAAAGCGGTTTCAGTGCCGATACCGGCGCTCAGGCCGATGCCACCAAATTCTTTAATCGCCAATCCTTTGTAGGCTTAAGTGGTTCTTTCGGAGTGGTGCGGATGGGCCGCCAGGTGAACCCGGTTTACGCCAATAATGCCACGTTCGATCCGTTCAAAATCGGCATGGTCGGTGACTCTTCCCGCCTAATCAGTTTCAACGGCAGCCGCACTGACAACCTGCTGACCTATAGCTACGCCGCCGGCGGATTCCGGGGCGAGTTGCAATACGGCTTTGGCGAAGTCGCAGGAAATACCGCAGCAAACCGTACGGTGGCAGGATATTTTGGATACCAGCAAGGCCCTGTCGATGTCGTTGTCACGCATCAGAACATCAGGAATGCGGGAGATACCGGCAGTACCGAGATGACTTTGCTCGGCGGGAATTACCAGTTCGGCTGGGCCAGGATGTATGCAGCCTACGCGACAGAAAAAGGAGTCATCTTTGGCACCACCAGCAATCTGAACCAGCGCGACCTGTTGCTTGGTTTAACGGCCAAGGCCGGGGACATCGGAACAATCGTGTTCTCTTATATCCGCAAAACAGATAAGGCTGTAGCCAATGCCGACGCCAGCCAGATCGCCATCGGTTATATCTACGATCTATCCAAACGCACGGCCTTGTACACAAGTTATGGTCAATTGCGCAATGACCGTGCAGCGAAATATAAAGTCGCGACCGCCGGCGCTACCGATAAAGTCTTTGACATCGGCGTACGCCACTTCTTTTAAGAACCAGGCCAAAAACCTGCATCACGATGTCGGAAGCGCTCAGTGCCCAGTCAAGGTACATGGAGCGCTTGCCGCTAACCGAATGCAGGGGATTTCACATGCTGCTTCAGAAGACGCCATTTTAAGTTCATCAAATGAGAGACCACTCATGAATTTTTCCAAAATAATACTATCGGCTTTATGCATGATTTTCTCCGTATCCGCGCTTGCTGCAGGCAAGGCTGATGACGCAGTCGCTATCGTTGACAAGGGCCTGGCCTACCTTCAGAAAAATGGAAAGGCTGCCCTGATCACAGAAGTAAATAACAAAAACCCGCTTTTCATCAAGGGCGATGTCTATCTGGCTTTGCGGGCCCTGGACGGAACCACACTCGCACATCCCATCAATCCACGCGTTGTAGGAAAAAATATGATTATCCTCCCCGACGCAGATGGAAAATTTTATAGAAAAGAGATTGTAGAAATAGCCAAGAGCAAGGGAAAAGGATGGGTGAACTATCGCTACAACAATCCGGACTCAAACGAACTGGAGGATAAGGCTACCTATTTTGTGCGTAGCGGCGACATGATACTGGAGGCGGGCATTTATAAGTTAAAGTGACAGGTACAATCTTTGCTTGATAGTAGACTGTAACAGTTAAGGCAAAACTGGCGTGTACGTGACTCTTACCTTGCTCCTGGCAAGCACACTCGTTTTAAGTGTTACAGCCTTCTCACATTCATTTCAATCAAAGGATGCCAAAATGCAGCTGTCGTGGCTTGAGGATTTTATTGAACTGGCCCGTACCCGCAGCTTTTCCCGGGCAGCGGAGAACCGTTTTATCACGCATCCGGCATTCGGAAGGCGCATCCGCTCACTGGAAGAATGGGTTGGCACTGCCCTGATAGAACGCAAGCAGCCACTGTCATTAACCTCTGCGGGGACTCTTTTTCTAGACGCGGCCGTACTTTCGCTAGACGTTCTGAATGCGACACGGTCGCAATTGAAAGAAACATCTTACAGACAGGAAGAGACCCTCCGAATCGCCACCGGCCGAACACTGGCAATGACCTTTCTCCCTGACTGGTATGAATCCATAC
The DNA here is from genome assembly GCA_043726505.1 of Undibacterium sp. Classification (GTDB taxonomy): domain Bacteria; phylum Pseudomonadota; class Gammaproteobacteria; order Burkholderiales; family Burkholderiaceae_D; genus Undibacterium. Next base: position 6,519 of record JAYSKH010000050.1, read on the forward strand.
ACAAGCGCTTCGGGCCATTTTCAATTTCGGTCAGCACGAGCGGCGGGCAGGAGGCCATCATGCGGCTGTCGGCAGGCGATGTTGACCTGCTGGTCAGCTACTCCAGTCCAGCAATAAGGTTGCTGATCGATCCGAAACATTTTGAGTCCCTGACCCTTGACAGGGAAGTGCTGGTACCCGTTAGCGCACCTGACGCCAAAGGCAGGCCAAAATTCCGCATCGCCTATGCCGGCACTACGCCAACGCCCTGGCTCGCCTATTCTCCAACACTGATCCTGCGCGGCGTGCTCGCCAAACACCTGTCTGAACTGCCCCGCAAATTATCGCTACATGCTGTCTATCAGGCAGATTCTTATGAATCGATACTGGAAATGGCAAAGCGAGGCGTCGGCCTCGCGTGGTTGCCGCAGCGGCTGATACAGGATGAATGGAAACAAGGCCGTTTGATGATAGTCGGTGATTCCAGCATGCGCGTCGGTTTCGATATCGCCTTATATCGCCTTCGCAATAGCACCAACTCTATCGCCAACAGGATCTGGGACAGTCTGGCAGCGCCATCCTGAGTGAATAACCAATTTTTTTGGCCTAGCGGCCATACCAATATCGCGCGTGCTCACGGCGATATTCGTAAAACTGCAGACCGGCTCCGAATTGTAATGTGATTGCGCCGGATTCGTCGGTTCGGAGGCGATTTATTCCCAAATCGCCGTAACGGGCAAACACTTCAGCTTTGGGATGCCGGAAACGGTTGCGGTACCCGACCTGGAATAGTGACAGCTCGGGCTGCACGGCCTGCAGGAAGGCGGCAGTCGATGACGTGCCGCTACCGTGGTGCGGCGCCAGCAGCACGGTAGCATGCAATTTTTCTGCTGAGCTGCTTAACAGCGCCTGTTCTTGCGGCGCTTCTATGTCGCCAGGCAGCAGTATCGATTGCGTACCCAGCGTGATTTTCAGCGTGCAACTGCGGGCGTTCGGCTTCAGTTTTTCATTGTCGTAACCTGCCGCATCAGGATGCAGCATTTCAAAATGCACGCCATCCCAATCCCAGGCCTGGCCGGCTTCGCAGCGCTGATGGCCGGGAGCCGCTATGACGATGGGGCTGTCCGGCGCCAGCGAAGACATGACCTTGCCCACCTTCAGATGCTGGAAGATGGATAACGCGCCGCCGGAGTGGTCATTGTCGTTATGCGAGATGACGATGGCATCCAGCCGGCCTATGCCGCGCGCATCCAGATACGGCAGGATCACGCGGTTGCCGCCGTCCGATTCCGGCGAATAATAAGGGCCGGTATCGTACAACATCCGGTGCTGCGAAGTCTCCACCAGCAGCGCCATGCCCTGCCCTACGTCAAAGGCGGTGACTATCATCTGCCCTTCGGCTGGATGCGTGGGCTGGTTGCACAGCAGCGGAAGCCAGCACAGCAGACCCAGCCAGCGTGATGGCCAGCCGCGCGGTGCAAGCAGCCACAATGTACCCAGCATCGCAACCACGAACATCCATGTGGCGGGGATAGGCGCCGCCCACACCGCATATGACAATTTACTCAGGTATTCCAGGCATGCAGCCAATCCTGCGACACAGGCATGTGCGAGTTGCAGCAACCAGCCGGACAGCGGGGCTGGTGCGAAGCTGCCAGCCAGCGCAAGCGGGGTCACAACAAAACTGACCAGCGGTATCGCAATCGCATTCGCAACCGGGCTGATCAGTGATATCTGGCCGAACAGCAGCAAGGTCAGCGGCACCAGGCCCATCGTCACGACATACTGTGTGTGACTGGCGGCTTTCCATGCGGTGCGCCACTTGCTCTGTCGCGTCTCCTTTTGTGCTTTGTGCGCCATATGCGAATACTGGAGCCGCCCTACTCCGGCAAACAGGATAATGCCTACTGCGCCAAAAGACAGCCAGAAGCCCGGCCACAATACTGCCCACGGATCCAGCAATACAACGATGCCCAGAGCCAGGCACAGCACATGCGTTACGCTGGTCAGCCGGCCGAACCAGAGCGCGACGGCGATCACAATCAGCATGTACAGCGTCCGTTGCGCGGGCACGCCAAATCCAGCCAGCGCAACGTAGACAAACGCCATCAGCGCACCGGCAATAGCAGCGGCTTTTTGCGCGGGCAACAGTAACGGCAATTGTGCGCGCGTAAAAAAAGAGCGCCGCCACAACCAGTACACCAGACCGGCAAACAAACCCGCAATCATCGTGATGTGGAGTCCGGAAATGGAAATTAAATGACCGATGCCTGTGCGGTTAAACACCTTCCAGTCTGACTGCTGGAATCGAACAAACAAGTTCTAAACTAAGAAAAATAGTCCTGAACTGGCCAATTTCAAACAAAAGGTTTTGAACTGAAAGTCGTTCCATCTATTTTAAATCGAACAAACGAATTCTGAACTGGCATCAAAGACGCCGCACCAAGTCTAGAACGCGGTACAACATCCTACAATACCAGTCTAGGTTCAAACCCATCCCGTGCACGGCATTCCAAAACCACAAAGTTTTCCAAAGAGCTCTGACATTTCGTTGTTTTGACCAAATAATTAGTACTTCAGTCAAATAGTTATGGACTGAAATTAAGTCTAGCAAACGAGTTCTGAACCGCGCTTACTAGCCCATCCGCTTCATGTAAACCATCCTTTACACATTTTTATCAGCTTGCAATCAAAGCAACCTTTGAGGCCTCGTTTAAGCTGTATCATCGGCTTTTTTAGTCCGTAGAAAATAGACTGCACATCCAATGAATTCATTTATTTTTCACTCAGACTCTCCTTTATTAACGTCGTCAAATGATGGAACAAGCACCAGCTTTCGGCTCAAAAACTGCTCATCTGGCCCAATTCGAGCGTCATGGATTGGAGAAAATGGAGCAATAAATAGCTTGCTCACTTTAGCGTCGAATCGAGATACAGTCTTCCATACTTCGTCTACACATCCTTGGCTTATCGAATACAAGAACAGAAAAAACCTAAATTTCCAATTTTATCCGACACATATCAGTTCTATTGATGTTACGGAGAGCGGACCAATAATGTCCGTTTTCGACGTTCCACGTTGGAGCCCACTCAGCGGGTATGGAATTGTTGACGTAGCTAAGGCACTTGAGGTGCCTGATATCGGCGCAACAGTTACTGATGCTGAAGCCTCCAATGCTGCGGCATTGAATTTAATTAAAGCCTCATCAGCCTGGTCTTCAGGATACACGGGCAAAGGCGTCACAGTTGCCATACTAGACGCAGGAATTGCGGCACATGCTTCCATCCAAGAGTGCATAGCGGATGAATATGACGCAGTGTTAGACTCGAAGAAAATTTCCCTTGACCCAAATTACTACCTCAATCACGCGCTCGGAGTTGCTTGCATAGTTGCGGGCTGTCACGAATTACAAACACAAGTGCCGAAGGTCATCGGTGTGGCACCAGAAGCAAAACTTATGAACATAAGAATAACAGCGCACATAAAGGACTACAAAACTACAGCGGATGCTGCAATGGCACGTGGAATAAAATGGGCAACAGATAACGGAGCAAAAATTTTATGCATCCCCGTCCAGCACGATGCCAGCAAAGTGAGTCAATTGATTATAGATGCCCTTACATATGCAAAGAAGAAGGGAGTTATTTCGGTAGTTATAGGAGGCAACTATTCAAGATGGGGGGCCTGCGGCCCTGCATTGACTGCCAAACAGGATTTGTGTATTGCAGTTGGTAATATTGACCTATCTACTCGAGTACCATGCATCACCTCCAATGTGCCAGGTGAGGTGCCCCAGCCGTGGGTTATGGCAAGTTCCAGCGGCATATTTCCTACAGCTGATGGTGGCGTTACTGATTACAAGGACGATTGGGGAACCTCGTTCGCAGGCCCATATGTCGCCGGAGTTGCGGCACTGCTGGTTCAAAAGTATCCTGCGACAGACCCAGAGGAAATTATCCAACGGATTACGAATAGCGCTAGTTTTTCGGCCTAGCTGCAATCTTTGATTAAAGTATCGGTTCCACAGTCAATACAAAATCGCACGACCACCACAGTCGGGCTCTCGGCACGGGCGTATCAACTTATCTGCCGTCCCAATCATGGATGTGAACAGGCTTGAACTAAAGATGTACCAAGGTGACAGGCGCGATAAAAGAGCGTTTACAAAGCTCCTAACGGGGCCTTTCATTAAAAGTCCCAAACACGCCATGAATTGATACCAATATCCTTTTCACAGGTGTACTTCAGCATCCATAAAAACGTATCAGCATTATTAGCATCACCGGTTATACACGACGAAGAAAAAATATG
>JAYSKH010000051.1:0-10851 GCA_043726505.1 Undibacterium sp.
AGGGTTGACGATATCGTTCGCAGCAACACGGCCCAGTATCAGGTCGCGCAATGGAACGTTAACTTCACCACCTTCAACGATCGCCTTCATCGACGCGCCTTTGGACGTGCCGCAATCATCTTCGATGACGACCAGATCTTGCGTAACGTCTACCAGACGACGTGTCAGGTAACCGGAGTTCGCTGTTTTCAACGCGGTATCGGCCAGACCTTTACGGGCACCGTGCGTAGAAATAAAGTACTGCAACACGTTCAGGCCTTCGCGGAAGTTCGCGGTGATCGGTGTTTCAATGATCGAGCCATCCGGTTTCGCCATCAGACCGCGCATACCGGCCAGCTGGCGAATCTGTGCTGCAGAACCACGCGCGCCAGAGTCGGCCATCATGTAAATCGCGTTGAACGATTCCTGAGTGCCTTTGCTGCCGTCGCGGCGGACTACGTCTTCCACTTTCAGCTGTTCCATCATGGCCTTACCGACTTCATCACCGGTTTTGCCCCAGATATCAACAACCTTGTTATAACGTTCGCCGGCTGTGACCAGACCGGAAGCATATTGCTGTTCGATCTGTTTGACTTCATGTTCCGCATTTGCCACCAGAACGACTTTTTGCGGCGGTACCAGCATATCGTCGATACAGATCGAGATACCGGCACGAGTCGCCAGGCGGAAGCCGGACTGCATCAGTTGATCGGCAAATACGACCGTTGCGCGCAGACCGCACTTACGGAACGATGTATCGATCAGCTTGGAGATCTCTTTCTTTTTCAGCGCGCGGTTCAGCACGGTGAAAGGCAGACCTTTAGGCAGAATCTCGGACAGGATCGCGCGTCCGACCGTTGTTTCGTAACGCTTGATGGTGCGCACGAATTCGCCGGTTTCCAGATCTTTTGGATTTTCAACGATACGTACGGTAATACGTGTCGTTAGTTCCACTTCCTTGTTGTCGTACGCACGGATAACCTCGGACACGTCCGGGAACATCATGCCTTCGCCCTTGCCGTTGATTTTCTCACGGGTAGCGTAGTACAGACCGAGCACGATATCCTGAGATGGCACGATAGACGGTTCGCCGTTGGACGGGAACAGAATATTGTTGGATGCCAGCATCAGCGTACGCGCTTCCATCTGTGCTTCGATGGACAGAGGAACGTGGACCGCCATTTGATCGCCGTCAAAGTCGGCATTGAATGCGGCGCAGACCAGCGGGTGCAGCTGAATCGCTTTACCTTCGATCAGGACCGGCTCAAACGCCTGGATACCCAGACGGTGCAAAGTCGGTGCGCGGTTCAGCATCACAGGATGTTCGCGGATGACTTCTTCCAGGATATCCCAAACGACCGGCTCTTGAATCTCAACCAGTTTTTTCGCTGCCTTGATCGTTGTCGCCAGGCCCATCAATTCCAGTTTATTGAAAATGAAAGGTTTGAACAGTTCCAGCGCCATCAGTTTCGGCAAGCCGCACTGATGCAGTTTCAGTTGTGGACCCACAACGATCACGGAACGGCCAGAGTAATCGACGCGTTTACCCAGCAAGTTCTGACGGAAACGGCCGCCTTTACCCTTGATCATTTCAGCCAGGGATTTCAGCGGACGCTTGTTGGCGCCGGTCATCGCTTTACCGCGACGGCCGTTGTCCAGCAGCGAATCCACTGCTTCCTGCAGCATGCGTTTTTCATTGCGCGTAATGATTTCCGGAGCGCGCAATTCCATCAGGCGCTTCAGGCGGTTATTACGGTTGATGACGCGGCGATACAGATCGTTCAGATCGGAGGTCGCAAAGCGGCCGCCGTCCAGCGGTACCAATGGACGCAGCTCTGGCGGCAATACCGGCAGAACTTCCATGATCATCCAGTCAGGCTTGATGCCGGAACGCTGGAATGCTTCCAGCACTTTCAGGCGCTTCGCGTATTTCTTGATCTTGGCTTCGGATTTGGACTCTTTCAATTCCACGCGCAGTGCTTCGGCATCGCGGTCGATGTCGATGGAGCGCAGCAGCTCACGGATGCCTTCGGCGCCCATGAATGCAGTGAAATCGTCGCCGTATTCTTCATACTTGGCGGCGTAATCGTCTTCCGACATGATCTGGCATTTTTTCAGCGGAGTCATGCCGGGATCGGTCACAACATAGGCTTCAAAATACAGAACGCGTTCGATATCGCGCAGTGTCATGTCCAGTACCATACCCAGACGGGATGGCAGGGATTTCAGGAACCAGATATGCGCAGTCGGCGAAGCCAGCTCGATATGGCCCATGCGTTCACGACGCACTTTGGCCAGAGTAACTTCAACGCCGCATTTTTCGCAGATGACGCCGCGATGCTTCAGGCGCTTGTACTTGCCGCACAGGCATTCGTAATCTTTGATAGGGCCAAAAATTTTGGCGCAAAACAGGCCGTCACGCTCAGGCTTGAACGTACGATAGTTGATGGTTTCCGGCTTTTTAACTTCGCCGTAGGACCATGAACGGATTTTTTCCGGCGAAGCAAGACCAATCTTGATCGCGTCGAATTGTTCATTTTGCTGAACTTGCTTGAATAGATCGAGCAGGGCTTTCATGTATCACTCCAGTCAGGTGTGAAAAAATGCATTAATTACTGTACTTGCTTATCAAATCCACCGCGGAACACTGAACTCCAGGTTCCGCGGCAGGATCCGATTAGTCGCGCTCGAGGTCGATATCGATACCGAGGGAGCGGATTTCCTTAACGAGAACGTTAAAGGATTCCGGCATGCCGGCATCAATCACGTGATCACCTTTGACGAGGTTTTCGTACACTTTAGTACGGCCATTCACGTCATCGGACTTCACGGTCAACATCTCTTGCAACACGTACGACGCGCCGTATGCTTCCAGTGCCCACACTTCCATCTCACCGAAACGCTGACCACCAAACTGAGCTTTACCGCCCAGTGGTTGCTGCGTGACCAGCGAGTAAGGACCTGTAGAACGGGCATGCATCTTGTCGTCGACCAGATGGTGCAGTTTCAGTACGTGCATGTAACCTACAGTGACATTACGCTCGAATGCTTCACCGGTGCGGCCGTCATACAGCGTTACCTGGTTTTTCGAAGGCGTCATGCCCAGTTGCTTCGCGATATGGTCTGGATAAGCCAGATCCAGCATGCGGCGGATTTCTTCCTCATGCGCACCGTCGAACACCGGCGTTGCAAACGGCACACCGTTTTTCAGGTTAGCTGTCAGTTCCAGGATCTCGGTATCGGTGAAGCCGTCGATGTCTTCCTTCTTGCCAGATTCGTTATAAATTTTCTTCAGGAATTCACGCAGTTCTTCTACCTTGGCTTTTGCTTTCAGCATTTCGCCGATACGCAGACCCAGGCCTTTAGCTGCCCAGCCCAGATGCACTTCCAGAACCTGACCAACGTTCATCCGTGAAGGAACGCCCAATGGGTTCAACACGATGTCTGCTGGCGTACCGTCAGCCATGTAAGGCATGTCTTCGATAGGCACGATACGGGAAACCACACCCTTGTTACCGTGGCGACCCGCCATCTTGTCACCAGGTTGCAGACGACGCTTAACAGCCAGGTAAACCTTGACCATTTTTTGCACGCCTGGAGGCAATTCATCGCCCTGTGTCAGCTTGGTGCGTTTTTCTTCAAATGCCAGATCGAACTGGTGACGTTTTTCAGCGATGGAATCCTTGATGGCTTCCAGTGCTTTTGCAGCGTCGTCGTCAGCAGGACGGATATCGAACCAGTGATATTTATCCAGATCCGCCAGGTATTCCTTGGTGATCTTGCTACCTTTGGCCAGTTTTGCCGGGCCGCCGTTGGCGACCTTGTCGATCAGCATACGTTCCAGACGTTCAAACGCATCGCCTTCAACAATACGCAACTGATCGTTCAGGTCCAGGCGATAGCGCTTCAGTTCATCATCGATGATCTGTTGGGCGCGCTTGTCGCGCTGTATGCCTTCGCGGGTAAACACTTGAACGTCGATGACAGTACCGACCATGCCGGAAGGCACGCGCAGCGATGTATCTTTTACGTCAGATGCTTTTTCGCCGAAAATCGCGCGCAGCAGTTTTTCTTCCGGTGTCAGCTGGGTTTCGCCTTTTGGCGTTACCTTACCAACCAGTGTGTCGCCGGCAGTGACTTCCGCACCGATGTAGACGATACCGGACTCATCCAGGCGGGCCAGTTGGTTCTCGGCCAGATTGGAGATATCGCGGGTAATTTCTTCTGCACCCAGCTTGGTATCACGAGCAACAACCGACAACTCTTCGATATGGATCGATGTGTAGCGGTCATCGGCAACTACTTTTTCGGAGATAAGGATCGAATCTTCGAAGTTGTAGCCGTTCCAAGGCATAAACGCGACCAGCATGTTCTGACCCAGAGCCAGTTCGCCCAGATCGGTCGATGCGCCATCGGCCAGCACGTCACCTTTGGCAACCATGTCGCCTACCTGAACGATAGGGCGCTGGTTGATGTTGGTGTTCTGGTTGGACCGTGTGTACTTGATCAGGTTGTAGATATCCACACCGACTTCACCGGCTTGCGCTTCAGCGTCATTCACACGAATAACAATACGGCCCGCATCGATGTAGTCCACTTTACCGCCGCGCAATGCCTGCACTGTTGTGCCGGAGTCGACTGCTACCGTACGTTCGATACCTGTACCGACGAATGCTTTTTCTGGGCGCAGGCAAGGAACTGCCTGGCGCTGCATGTTGGCACCCATCAACGCACGGTTCGCATCATCGTGTTCGAGGAACGGGATCAGCGATGCCGCAACGGAAACAACCTGCCCTGTGGCCACGTCCATGTACTGGACGCGCTCTGGAGATACCAGAATGGTTTCGCCGGCTTCACGCGCGGACACCAGTTCATCCACCAGTGTACCGCCGCCGTCGATGGTCGCATTCGCCTGAGCGATGATGTAGCGGCCTTCTTCAATCGCGGACAGGTAATCGATCTGGTTGGTGATCTTGCTGTCGACAACCTTGCGGTATGGCGTTTCCAGGAAACCGTATTCGTTCAGGCGAGCGTACAGCGCCAGCGAGTTGATCAGACCAATGTTTGGTCCCTCTGGCGTTTCGATCGGGCATACACGGCCATAGTGGGTCGGATGCACGTCGCGTACTTCAAAGCCTGCGCGTTCACGTGTCAGACCACCAGGTCCCAGAGCGGAGATACGACGCTTGTGCGTGATCTCGGACAATGGGTTGGTCTGATCCATAAACTGCGACAACTGCGAAGAACCGAAGAACTCGCGGATTGCGGCGGAAATAGGCTTGGAGTTGATCAGGTCATGCGGCATCAGGTTATCGGCTTCAGCCTGACCCAGACGCTCTTTCACGGCACGTTCCACGCGGACCAGGCCGGCACGGAATTGATTCTCGGCCAATTCACCAACACAACGCACACGGCGGTTACCCAAGTGATCGATATCATCGACTTCGCCGCGGCCATTGCGCAGTTCCACCAGGATCTTGATCACGGCCAGCACGTCGTCGTTCGACAGTGTCATCTGACCTGTCAGCTCATCACGACCGATACGGCGGTTGAACTTCATACGGCCCACTGCGGACAGATCATAACGATCTTCGCTGTAGAACAGACCGTTGAACAGCGCTTCCACGGAATCTTCCGTTGGCGGTTCGCCAGGACGCATCATGCGGTAGATCGCTACACGCGCAGCCATCTGGTCCACCGTGTCATCAGTACGCAGTGTCTGGGAGATGTAAGCACCCTGGTCCAGATCATTGGTGTACAGCGTCTGGATTTCCTTGATGCCGCCTTCGCGCAGACGACCCAGCAGGTCTTCTGTCAGCTCATCGTTGGCATTGGCAATGACTTCGCCAGTATCTGTATCAACGATGTTCTTGGCCAGAACGCGGCCCAGCAGGTAATCTTCAGGCACGGAGATGTGCTTGATACCGGCAGTTTCGATGTCGCGCACGTGACGAGCATTGATACGCTTGTCTTTCGCAACCAGGACCTTGCCCGATTTGTCGGAGATGTCGAAACGCGCAACTTCGCCGCGCAGGCGCTCGGAAACGAATTCCATTTCAGCGCCATCGCTATGCAGCGTGAAATTGTCGAATACGAAGAAGTTCGCCAGGATCTGCTCGTTAGTCATGCCGATGGCACGCAACAAGATCGTGACCGGCATCTTGCGACGGCGATCGATACGGAAGAACAGGATGTCTTTAGGATCGAATTCGAAATCCAGCCACGAGCCACGGTAAGGAATGATCCTTGCCGAGAACAGCAATTTACCGGAAGAGTGTGTTTTGCCGCGGTCATGCTCAAAGAACACGCCAGGCGAACGGTGCAGCTGCGATACGATGACGCGCTCAGTACCGTTGATCACGAAAGAGCCAGTAGTCGTCATGAGCGGCAATTCGCCCATGTAGACTTCTTGTTCTTTCATTTCTTTAACGACGGGTTTGGTCGGCGATTCTTTATCGAGTATGACCAGACGCACTTTTGCACGCAAAGGCGACGCAAAAGTCAGACCGCGCTGTTGACATTCCTTGACGTCAAAAGCAGGATCACCTAAAACGTAGGATAAGAATTCGAGACGAGCGAACCCATTATGCGACACAATCGGGAAAATGGACGTGAAGGCAGACTGCAAGCCCTCATTTTTACGGGCGGACGGTGCTTTGTCTGCTTGTAAAAAGCCCAGATATGACTCGAGCTGGGTCGCCAGCAGGAACGGAACGTTGTGAACGTTAGCGCGTTTCGCAAAAGATTTACGAATACGCTTCTTCTCAGTAAATGAGTAGTGCATGGACACTCCGTGAGTGACAAGGAAGGATGGAGAATTCAGGATTCAATTGCAATATCAGGTAAAAACCCCTGATACTTCTCATGAAACCTCAAGTCTCAGCCCTTGCAATGTTTAAACTAAGCTTCGAACCGACAAACTGTGGCAGATAGACTTGCCGCAGGACTTACTATTACCAAACAAACCAGAACGACGAAGAAGCCAAAGAGGAACCCTCTCTTTTGAGAGGATTCCGATCTTTGACTCTGGCAAATCCGGAGATTCGCCCCGTAACATCAATATTACTTGATGTCTGCTTTCGCGCCGGCTTCTTCCAGTTTTTTCTTGGCTGCTTCAGCATCAGCTTTGGAAACAGCCTCTTTAACTGCTTTAGGTGCGCCGTCAACTACGTCTTTAGCTTCTTTCAAGCCCAGACCAGTCAATTCACGAACTGCTTTAATTACGCCAACTTTGTTTGCGCCGACTTCAGTCAGAATTACGTTGAATTCTGTCTGTTCTTCAACAGCAGCAGCAGCACCGCCACCAGCTGCAGGTGCGGACATTGCAGCAGCGGAAACGCCAAATTTTTCTTCGAATGCCTTAACCAGGTCGTTCAGGTCCATTACGGACATCGCGCCTACGGCTTCCAGGATATCGTCTTTGCTAATTGCCATTTGAAACTCCAATTATTTAGTATTACATCTATTCGGTATTGACGAAATTACGTGAAACAGCAATTAAGCTGCTTCCGCTTCTTTCTTTGCTGCCAGAGCTGCGAGGCCGCGTGCAAAGCCAGATACAGGAGCCTGCATCATGCCCAACACTTGCGACAACAGAACTTCACGGCTAGGGATGCTTGCCAATGCGACAACGCCAGCTTTATCCAGCGATTTGCCTGCATAGTTACCTGCTTTAACAACCAGCTTGTCGTTGGTTTTTGCAAAGTCTTGAACGACTTTAGCAGCAGCAACGGCATCTTCCGAGATCGCATAGATCAACGGGCCGGTCATTTCAGAAGCGAGGCTTGCAAATACAGTTCCCTCAACAGCGCGACGTGCGAGAGTGTTTTTCAACACACGCATGTATACGCCTTGAGCACGTGCAGAAGCACGCAATTGCGTCAAATGACCGACCTGGATGCCACGGTATTCGGCCACGACGATAGTCTGTGCTTTAGCTACTTTTGCAGAGACTTCGGCAACGACGGCCTTTTTGTCATTCAGATTGAGACTCACGGTCAACCTCCAATTATGATATTTGGTCATTGCATCGGGATGATGCCACTTCCTTATATCGTTTCGAACACGGCGTCCGAAGTGAGGAGTCCCACACTGGCGAACCAGCGATGTAACTACAAACTTGTTCGGGTACACCATCTGCGTTGGGAAAACCGGTTACCCAGTTCGTTTTAACTTTGCGTACAAACCTGCATACGCGCCGCCCAACGGTCTTTGACACTCCGGCAGACCTTGATAATCAAAGCCTGCCGGCCCAAAGATGCGCCACGCACCGGAAAACCGGACGTGGACTTAATTCTTGCTATTAGCCGTTCAGACTAGCGTGGTCTACGCGTACACCGGCGCCCATAGTGGACGAGATGGATACTTTACGCAGATACACGCCTTTGCTGGACGCTGGTTTCGCTTTATTCAGCGCTTCGATCAGTGCAACCAGGTTGGATTTCAGATCCGCGTCGCCAAAGGATTTGCGGCCGATGGTTGAGTGGATGATACCAGCCTTGTCAGTACGGTATTGAACCTGGCCGGCTTTTGCGTTTTTAACCGCAGTAGCGACGTCAGGAGTAACAGTACCGACTTTCGGGTTAGGCATCAGGCCGCGTGGTCCCAGGATCTGGCCCAGTGTACCGACAACACGCATGGTGTCTGGAGAAGCGATAACGATATCAAAAGGCATGTCGCCTGCTTTGATACGTTCTGCCAGATCGTCCATACCGACGATATCTGCACCGGCTGCTTTAGCTTGTTCAGCTTTTTCACCAGTAGCGAATACCGCTACGCGTACAGTTTTACCTGTGCCGGCTGGCAATACCACGGAACCGCGGACTACCTGGTCGGATTTCTTAGGATCAACGCCCAGTTGTACGGACACGTCGATGGATTCGTTGAATTTCGCAGTTGCGCACTCTTTGATCAACGCGATAGCGCTGTCAAAAGGGTATACCTTCAGGCGGTCAACTTTGGATTTCAGCGCTTGAGCGCGTTTGGATAACTTAGCCATTACAGTCCCTCTACCGTGATGCCCATGGAGCGTGCCGAGCCAGCGATGGTGCGTACTGCTGCATCCATATCCGCTGCTGTCAGATCAGCGCGTTTGACAGTCGCGATCTCTTCAGCTTGCTTACGGGTGATTTTGCCAACTTTGTCAGTGTGCGGCTTAGCCGAACCTTTAGTGATGCCGGCTGCTTTTTTGATCATGTATGTTGCAGGAGGCGTCTTCATCACGAATGTGAAAGACTTGTCCGCAAATGCAGTGATCACAACAGGGATAGGCATGCCTGGTTCTACACCTTGAGTCTGCGCGTTAAACGCTTTGCAGAATTCCATGATGTTCAAACCGCGCTGACCCAGAGCTGGACCAATCGGTGGAGATGGATTTGCTTTACCTGCTGGCACTTGCAGCTTGATAAAGCCTATGATTTTCTTTGCCATGATGGCTCCTTCATAAGTTGAGTGTTAGCGCCCACTAGCACGATACTGCTACACTGATGGGCTCCTCTGGTTGCTACTTGCCGACTTTTACAACATTGCTGCTGTGGCGCGCCGGCGGGCGCTTATTCTTGCATGGCGTCTGCAACGAAAAGCGAGACGCTTAAACTTTCTCTACCTGGCCGAATTCCAGTTCAACTGGAGTGGCGCGGCCGAAGATCGTTACTGTGACACGAACCTTGGATTTCTCGTAATTCACTTCTTCCACGTTGCCGTTGAAATCAGTAAACGGACCATCCTTGATACGTACCACTTCACCCACTTCGTACAAGACCTTAGGCCTTGGCTTTTCAACGCCCTCCTGCATCTGCTGCAGGATCTTGTCCACTTCGTGCTGCGGAATCGGCGAAGGCTTATTGGACTTGCCGCCGATAAAACCGGTTACCTTGTTGGTGTTCTTGACCAGATGCCAGGTATCGTCAGTCATTTCCATTTCAACGAATACATAGCTTGGGAACAGGCGCCGCTCGGTAACTGCCTTCTTGCCGTTCTTTACTTCAATAACTTCTTCAGTCGGCACCAGGATCTGGCCGAACTTGTCTTGCATCTCTGCGCGCTCAATACGCTCAGTCAATGCGCGCTGTACGCTTTTTTCCATGCCGGAATAGGCATGCACTGCGTACCATCTTTTAGCGCTTTTAGGTACAGACACTGTTGGCTCTGTACCCGCTTCGTTTTCCTGATTGTTTTCGTTCATTATTTCTTCCATCCGAGAATCAGTTCCAATAACACGAACTCAAGAATCTTGTCCGTGCCCCAGAGGAAAATTGACATAAGCAAAACAAAGCCAAATACCACCGCAGTAATCTGCATCGCCTCTTTACGCGTAGGCCATACTACCTTTTTGGTTTCGCGGACCGATTCACGGGCAAAGTTAATAAAACCTTGACCAGCCTCAGAGGTCCACGCCAAACCAACAGCAACGATCAGGCCAGCAACCAGCGCCGACGCACGCACCAGGGTAGATTGATTAGCGAGAATATAAAATGCAGCAACACCGGCAAGCACAGCAACGATGGCCAGAATGACTTTGAACTTGTCATTGGTCGTGCTGACTGTTTGAACGGGATGGTTAGACATACTCTATTTACTTTCGATGCCCTGCGGCCATGATGGTGGCAGGGGCGGAGGGAATCGAACCCCCAACCTTCGGTTTTGGAGACCGACGCTCTGCCAATTGAGCTACACCCCTACGCCTTTGAACTTCTTGAACCAAACGCAGTGATCCAGAAATGGAACACTGCGCCTGTTCAGATACTGCTTACAGCTAATTACTCAATGATCTTGGCAACAACACCAGCACCAACAGTACGGCCACCTTCGCGGATCGCGAAACGCAGACCTTCTTCCATCGCGATCGGGTTGATCAGCTTGACTGTGATCGAC
>JAYSKH010000052.1:0-8304 GCA_043726505.1 Undibacterium sp.
ATACGGCCATCCGCCTGTAAAGCCTGCAATATCTTCAAATCGGTCGCATCAAGTTGCATATGCAATATTCCATCAAAATTAAATCGAATAATCGAACTATATTCTACAAATGGTAGCTAAAGCACGCTATTTTGCAATAATTATTCAGCTATTTAGGCATAAAATAATCCACCAAAGCAGGCTTTACAGACTGCGTCCATCAACGTCAATTCCGGCAATATCAACTATTTATGACCACTATTACCCGCAACGGCTGCCTGGCGCTGGACCAAAACGATACGCTGGCCGGCTTCCGCAATGATTTCGCGCTGCCGCAAGACACGATCTACCTCGACGGCAATTCGCTCGGTGCCATGCCCAAGGCGGCGCCGATCCGCGCGCAACAGGTAATCACCGCAGAATGGGGCACCGACCTGATCAAAAGCTGGAACAAGGCGGGCTGGTTTGATTTGCCGTCCCGTCTCGGCAACCTGCTGGCGCCGCTCATCGGTGCAGCAGAAAACGAAGTGGTCGTTACAGATTCCACGTCAGTCAACCTGTTCAAGGCGCTGGCGGCGGGCCTGCAGATACAGGCCGCCAACAAGGAAACCGTGTCGCGCAAGGTCATCGTCAGCGAGCGCAGCAACTTCCCTACTGACCTCTATATGGCGCAGGGCATCACGCGCTGGCTGGACCGCGGCTACTCGATACGCCTGGTCGATACGCCGGAAGAACTGACCGAGGCCATCAATACCGAAGCCTCACTGGTGATGCTGACCCATGTCAATTACCGCACCGGCTACCTGCATGACATGGCGGCGCTTACCGCCCATGCCCACAAGCAGGGCGCACTGATCTTGTGGGATCTAGCCCATTCCGCAGGAGCGCTACCGGTGGAACTGAACCGCGCCAATGCCGATTTTGCCGTTGGCTGTACCTATAAATACCTGAACGGCGGGCCCGGTGCACCTGCTTTTATCTGGGTTGCGCCGCGGCACCAGGAAGCCTTTGAGCATCCGCTGTCCGGCTGGTGGGGGCATGCGTCTCCGTTTGCGATGCAGCCCTCGTTTGAAGCCACCGCGGGCATACGCCGCGCACTGTGCGGCACCCAGCCCATCGTCTCGCTGGCCATGGTGGAATGCGGCCTGGACATCTTCGCCAGGACCAGCATGCAGGCAATACGGACCAAATCACTGGCGCTGACTGACCTGTTCATACAGCTGGTGGAGCAACGCTGCGCGCATCATCCACTGGAACTGGTAACGCCGCGCCTACATGCGCAGCGTGGCAGCCAGGTCAGTTTCCGCCACGCGCACGGCTATGCGGTCATGCAATCACTGATAGCGCGCGGCGTCATCGGCGATTACCGCGAACCCGGCATTATGCGCTTCGGCTTTACGCCTTTGTACGTGCAGTTCAGCGATGTGTGGGATGCAGTAGAGACGCTACGGGACATCCTCGATACCGCAGACTATTCGACAACTGCCGAACGCCACGCAGTGACCTGAACGCGAGCAGGCAAACGCAACCAAACGAAATTAAACGCAGAACATCATGAAAAACGACAGCAACACAAAAAATACCGCCAACTGGCATGACGCCAAGATGGATTTCAGCGATTCCATGAGCTATGGCGATTACCTGGGCCTGAACCAGATCCTCAACGCTCAGCATCCGCGCTCGCCTAACCACAATGAAATGCTGTTCATCGTCCAGCACCAGACCAGCGAACTGTGGATCAAGCTGATGCTGCATGAGCTGCACGCCGTCCGCAAGCAGTTGCATGCAGGCGACTTGCCGCCTGCATTCAAGATGCTGTCGCGCGTCGCCCGCATCATGGACCAGCTGGTCCATGCCTGGGACGTGCTGTCGACGATGACGCCAAGCGAATATACGGCGATACGGCCCTATCTGGGAAATTCTTCCGGTTTCCAGTCGCACCAGTATCGCGAGCTGGAGTTCATCCTCGGCAATAAAAATCCTGCATTACTCAGCGTGCACCAGAGCAACCCGGAAGCCCGAAGCATACTGGAAGCAACGCTGCAAGCCCCTTCCATCTATGATGAAGCCATCATGCTGCTGGCGCGTAACGGCTTTACCATTGATGCATCGCGTCTGAGCCAGGACTGGACGCAGCCGGTTGCCGCGAACGAATCCGTCAAGGCGGCGTGGCTGCAGGTATACCAGGCACCTGAACAGCACTGGGTACTCTATGAACTGGCAGAGAAACTGGTGGACATGGAAACCGCTTTTCGCATCTGGCGTTTCCGCCACGTGACGACGGTGGAGAGGATCATCGGTTTCAAAACTGGCACCGGCGGCACCGCCGGCGTCAGTTATCTGCGAAAAATGCTGGATGTCGTGCTGTTTCCCGAGCTCTTTTCGCTGCGGACCGCACTGTAAATGACTGCAACTGGAGCGAAATTATTTTTATGAAGGTGTTATGGGTATGTTTATTCCGCCAAAACAGGCAGGAATGGCGTAGTTAGTGGATGTCCAGCCACATCAATCGTATACACGTTGTAGATGACTGCTAAAATAAAGAAAATGTATATTCCTTAATGGAAAAATGACTAGCAGCCTGATAACTAAAAATATTTCCGTGGAACAGCTGTGCATAGGCTTATATGTGCACCTCGATGTGGGTTGGCTTAACCATTCCTTTGCCCGCAACAGTTTCAAGATCAAGACCGACAAGCAGATCGCAGCAATCAGACAATTGGGGTTGAAAACCGTGCGGGTGGAACCCGCACGTAGTGACTGCCGTCCGCTGCCCGCCAATCCCAATGCCGAAGAAGTCGTCGAAATCGCGCAACCCAGCGCTGAAGAGCTGGAACTGATCAATGCGAAAAAAGCCAGAATAGAAAAACTGATTGAAGAAAGCAGCGCCATCGCCCAGTGCGAAAAAGAATTCGAAAAAGCTGCCAGCACGCTGAAGAATATCTCACGCAATCTGTTTTCCAGGCCTCAGGAGGCACAGAAAGAAGCCGATCAGCTAATCCAGCAGATGCTGGATTCGCTGCTGGCCGACAAGGATATTGCCATCCATCTGATGAACGACAAGATCGCCGGCGAAGAGGCTTATTATCATTCGCTGAACGTATCGGTGCTGGCAATGATGCTGGCCAAGGAAATGCACTTGCCAGCGCAGGACATCAAGATGATAGGCTTGGGCTGCCTGTTCCATGACATCGGAAAGATAGAAATCCCCGACAGGATAGTCAACAAGACCTTCGCGCTGACCAAGGCAGAGCAGAATTTGCTGCAACTGCACAGCCAGTATGGCGCGACCATCGCTGAAAAGCTCGGCCTGCCGAAACCGGTCATCGATATCATCCAGCAGCATCATGAGCACGCGGACGGCAGCGGTTATCCCAACCGGCTGACCGCAGGCCAGATGTCACCGCTGGCGCGGATTGTGGCAGTCGTCAATGCATACGACAATCACTGCAACCGGCCCAATCCAGCAGATTCGCTGACACCTTACGAAGCGCTAGCCTTCATGTTCAAGCAGCAGCGTAAGCTGTTTGAGCCGGCCGCACTAGACATGTTCATCCATTGCCTGGGCGTTTACCCACCGGGCACCATCGTGCAGCTGTCCGACGCTACTCTCGGCATGGTCATGTCCATCAACTCCGGCAAACCGCTTCGGCCCAGCGTGCTGATCTACGATCCTGAGGTTCCAAAGAACGAGGCCATCATCCTGGATCTGAGCCAAGAACAAGAGCTGGAGGTGGCCGCCAGCCTAAGGCCGAAGCAACTGGCACCGGAAGTCTATGACTACCTGAGTCCGCGTAAGCGCATGTCTTATTTCATGGATACTCCCAAGAGTGGCAGCAAGGTCCGCATGTGATTATGGGCGCATGTGAGCGCGCGCCGTGCTATTGAAGCATCGCGGCGCAGTCTCCCTCCCCCTATCTCGGTCAAATTTATCGTTTCAACAGCACATCTGCCCTTTTTTTGCGCAAATTGATGTAATCTTTAAGCGCATGTTTCCTGCAAATCTTCCCGTTGCTGCGTTTCCATGGCGGCCCGCGCTGATTTGCTGGGCATGCAACGCATCTGCACAAGTCTTTTACTTCACGTATTTAACGTATTTAACGTATTTAACGTACACATACGCAGACATCACGCATCAACGAACCATTGCAGTTCAATTTAGGTGACCCGATGACTCAGCCAGGCATTCAGGAAGATCCAGATAGCAAGGATGAAGTAAAGATACTGCCGGCATTGTTCAGTACCACCCAGCCCTGGCTTCCTTACCGGAGCTGGTTCGGCCTCAGGGAAAAACTGGTCATGCTGGTGCTGGGCGTGGCAATGATCAGCCTGCTGGCTGCTGCTGGCGCCTTCGTATTTGTCAGCCAGCGCTACATGGAAACATCGATCGAATCGCACCTGGCCTCGGTAGCGCGCCTGCATGCGCAGCGCATCGACGAATTCATGAGTTTCCTCGCATCCGAGCTGCGCCTGATCAGCAACCGCACTCCGTTGCGCAAGGCAATTGCCAGTTATGTCGACCGCAGGGACCAGTCTGCACTGGACGAGATCAATGTCATTTTGTCCGACGCCAAGCGCTCGGTATCTTCTTTCGACAACCTTCTGCTATACGGCATAGATGGCAAGCTGATTACGTCAGTGTCAGCATTAAGCGTGGAGTCCGAACAACTGGAACCCACGCTGCGCGACAACCTGCTGGGCAACCACAAGGTGACCTCCACCGTCATCGGCGCTGATGGCCGGCGGCTGATACAGGTAGGCGGCCCAATGATGGACGGCAACCGCGCAATCGGCATTCTGGTCGTGCTGACCAGCATGGAGCCTCTGCGAGCCGCTTCCAGCGGCAGCGGCGGCTGGATATCTGAAGAGCTGATCATTACCGAAACAGATTCCCACGGCCAGGACAAGGCCATTACGCCTTTGCGCTTCGCTATGACGGAAGATGTCCCGCCGCTAACGCTGACCCAGATCAAGGACCAGGACAGCATCAAGTCCGAAGAGCGCAACATGCTGTCCGGCAAGGACTACCGAGGCGTAGCAGTGCTTGCATCTACGCAGATGCTGAAAAATCCCGCGTGGACCATCATGGTCAAGATAGACCAGGACGATGCATTCCGGCCGATACGCGACCAGCGCGACCTGTGGCTGGCCATGATGCTGCTGGTGCTGGTGCTGGTAGCTGTCATCGGCGTCTGGCTGTCCAGTTACTTTACGATGCCGATACTGGGCCTGGCCGAAGTCGCGGTAATGATCGCCAGCGGCGACTTCAAGCGCCGCATGCAGCATTTTTCGCGCGACGAGCTTGGCATGCTGTCGTACTCAGTCAACCGCATGGCTGACAAGCTGGTGGATGTCAGCGCCGAACTGGAAACCCAGTTGCGCCTGCAGCATGAACGCGCCGACCGGCTCAATGACCAGCTGATCCATGCCAATAACGAACTGCACTGGCTGTCGCGCACCGATTCGCTGACCAAACTGTTCAACCGCCGCACGCTGGAAGAAACGCTGGAAAACGAATGGCTGCGCGCGATACGCACCGGACATTCGCTGGCTGCGATCATGCTGGATCTGGATTATTTTAAGGGCATCAACGATGTGTCCGGCCATGCCACCGGCGATGAATGCCTGCGCCGTGTCGGTTCCGTGCTGAAAGAAACAGTGCAGCGCAGCGGCGATTTCGTCGCCCGTTATGGTGGCGAGGAATTTGTCATTCTGGTGATAGACGCGAATATTGAACATGCCTGCACATTTGCAGAACGGGTACGCACCAGGCTGGCCGAGGAAGCCATCCCGCATCCCTCTTCCGATCTGGCCCCCATCGTAACGGCCAGCATGGGCATTACCGCGATGGTTCCCAGCAATGAGCGCTCTCCACAGGATTTGCTGGATCTGGCCGACCGCGCGCTTTATCTGGCAAAGGCCCGCGGCCGCAACCGCATAGAAACGGTCACGCCCAGCTAGCATCGGCTAGCTGTATCTGCACCTGCACCTGCATGCAAGCCCGTCATTTATTCCCTAATGACAATAGATGGCGTGCAGATAGTCCCACCTTATCTATCAGGCGATTCCTACCCTGCGTCTATCCGCTGTCCGATGCCAGGTCTACGCGGATAAGCTTATGCTAGCGACATGAGCTACTACCGGAATTTCCATCATGAAATCATCTGCACAAACCACCGCCCCGCAAGCCGGGCAAAAAGACGCCAGCAACGACACTAAAGTGAATACTGCGCAAAAAGTGGGCAACGACGGCGAAAAGCGCCTGCCCCATGAACGCGACCAGTCGCCGGATGCCCAATCGACGCAACCAAAAAAAGTCATGCAACAGGCCAAAAAAGATTTGGATAAAGGCTTAGTGGATACCGACCTGCACGGCGAGCGCGGCGTGGAGCAAGTGGTGAATAAGACACGCTGACAAGCCAAAATGCCAGGCTTGGCTCAGCGTTTTTTTATTCGCTGAAACGAAGATTCAGCCGGCTTAAGAACCGGCGCAAAGCGCTACCGTCCTGTTGCGGTAGCGCCAGCGCCACATAGCCATCAGGGCGAATCAGGTAGGCGGCGTCGCGCTGTAAACCTGTTTGTGCTATTGCCGTATTCCACGTAAATACATGTACTTTCAGGCCAAGCTGCTGCGCTTCGGCTGCCAGTTCTGGTATGGGCGCTCCATACACATGCAGTTGCCATTGCAGCGAGCGCAATGCATCAAAATTATCTGCTTCCCCGTCATTTACCCAAGGCAGCCGGTCTCCTCCCGCTACCTTTCCCGCGTGGCCTTCACTCAGCGCACTATCTGGATAATGGATCTGTATCTGGGACACCATCCTGAACATGGTCTGGCGCGCTACCGTGAAACCGGCCAACAAAGGCAGTACGTTTGGCACCAGCCATTTGCGCACCAGTTTCCCCGTCATACCCTGCGACACAATAGCCTGGAAGGCGCGGTCAGTAGTAGCGACCAGCGCGCGCGCAAACCCTATGCGCTCCGATTCGTAGCTGTCCAGCAGTGCCGGATCAGCCCTTCCCTGCAATACTTGCGCAAGTTTCCACGACAGGTTGACCGCATCGCCTATGCCGGTATTCATGCCCTGGCCACCGGCGGGGCTGTGGATATGGGCCGCATCACCCGAAATAAAGCAGCGGCCGATACGAAAGTGCGACGCCACGCGGTGATGCACATGGTAGGTCGAGAACCAGTTTAGCCCGGTGACTTGTACGCCCAGCAAAGACTCCACTATGGGGCGTATATCTTCAAAACCGGCAGCAGCATCCAAACTATCGGGCAGGATGCCTATCAGCCTTTGCATACCACTGGAACGCACAGGCAGCATCAACCCAAACGAGTCCTGCCCAAGATGAATATGCAGATCGGTATTCCACGTACCAGCAGTCTTGACGTCCGCCACATAAAAAAGATGCTCATAGGTACCGCCCGGAAAATCCAGCTGCAGCGTTTCGCGCACACGGCTGCGCGCGCCATCGCAGCCGCAGACATAGTCAAATTCGCAGTGTTCTTCCGTGCTGCCATGCTCAAGAACGGCCGACACCTTCACCACATCCTGCGTAAAAGAAGCAAGCAACACATTCCATTCAATCGCAATGCCTACCGCTGCCAGTTTGGCCACCAGAAAACGTTCATGGTCGTCCTGCGGGAAGCTCAGCACGAAAGGATAGGGACTCAAGCCTTCCCCAATTTCGCCCAGCGCTATATGGGCGGCCTCCGCGCCTCCTTCATGCACATGCAGATGCTCTACCTTGACGCCTTGCGCAACAAGCTCATCGGCAAAGCCAAGCTGGCGATAAAATTCCAGCGTGCGCGCGTGTACCACCATCGCCCGCGAAGCCTGTCCGGGACCACTATTCTTGTCGATGATGCGAAAAGGAATGCCATGACGGGCCAGCATCAATGCCAGTACGAGGCCGGTAGGACCGGCGCCAACGATGAGAACCTGTGGAGTAGCCATGTTTGCAGTATAGATAAAAAAAGCCCCGCATGCTCGGCGGGGCTTTGGGCAGAATTTCGGCCGATTTTTTACTGTCTTAGAACGCAGCAATCCCTGTCTGCGCACGCCCGAGTATCAGTGCATGGATGTCATGCGTGCCTTCATAGGTGTTCACCACTTCCAGGTTGACCAAATGGCGGGCAATGCCGAATTCGTCAGAGATGCCGTTACCACCCAGCATATCGCGCGCGGTGCGGGCGATGTCCAGCGACTTGCCGCAGGAGTTGCGCTTCATGATAGACGTGATTTCTACCGATGCGCTGCCGTCGTCCTTCATGCGGCCCAGGCGCAGGCAGCCTTGCAGGCCCAGTGTGATTTCGGTCTG
>JAYSKH010000053.1:0-2784 GCA_043726505.1 Undibacterium sp.
TCCTTGGCTTTGACAAAAAACCCTATCGTGTCATGCACCGATGAATACTTCCGAACGGTACCACCCATAGAGGGCACCCGTCTGTCCCAAATAATTTCATTCATCATGCTCATGCGCTGCTTGAGCATGACAAAGACTTCCGGCGAATAACGCCAGGTCAGGAAGATATACAGGCTGCCATTCGCCTTCAGCTTGGGCAGGGCCAGGTCTATCCACTGCGCCATCCATTCCAGATAGTCAGCCGACTCCATCTTGTCTGACTCGTTGCCATAATCCTTGCCCAGACCATACGGTGGGTCAGCCAGCAGTAAATCGATGCTGGCATCAGGCAGACGCGCCAGACCTTGCAGCGCGTCTTCACAAAAAACCTGGTTACGCCATTCGGCCATCATATGTGGGTATTCATAGCAGCCAGCCGTTTCGCTTTCATGACTTGAGCCGCAATTCTGCACTGCGCGCGTGGGCCTGCAAGCCCTCGCCATACGCCAGTTCAGCGGCTACTTTACCGAGAGTCTGTGCGCCCTGTTCACTGACGAAAATCATCGATGAGCGTTTCTGGAAATCGTAGACACCTAACGGTGAAGAAAAACGCGCCGTGCGTGAAGTTGGCAAGACATGGTTGGGGCCAGCGCAATAATCACCCAGGGATTCAGATGAATAGCGACCGAGGAACATGGCACCGGCATGGCGTATCTTGTCTGCCCATTGCTGAGGGTTTTCTGCAGAAATTTCCAGATGTTCAGCCGCGATGCTGTTGGCGATTTCGCAGGCTTCATCCATATCGCGCACCTTGATCAGGGCACCGCGATTGGCCAGTGAAGTGCGTATCACTTCGTGCCTGGGCATATCCGGCAGCAGTTTGATGATGCTGGCTTGCACGGCTTCAATATAAGCTTCATCCGGGCACAACAGAATGGATTGCGCCAGTTCATCATGCTCGGCTTGCGAAAACAAATCCATGGCAACCCAGTCAGGGTCAGTCGTGCCATCACACAAAACCAGAATCTCGGATGGTCCGGCAATCATGTCTATGCCAACCACACCAAACACACGGCGCTTGGCGGCAGCCACATAGGCATTGCCTGGGCCAACAATTTTATCGACAGCAGGTATCGTTGCCGTGCCATAGGCCAAAGCACCGACAGCCTGGGCACCACCGATAGTGAAGACGCGGTCAACACCGGCAATAGCAGCCGCTGCCAATACCAGGGGATTTTTTACGCCATCTGGCGTAGGCACCACCATGATGATTTCTTTGACACCTGCCACCTTGGCCGGTATCGCATTCATCAATACCGAAGATGGATAAGCAGCCTTGCCACCCGGTACGTAAATACCAACGCGATCCAGGGGCGTGACTTTTTGGCCGAGCACGGTACCATCAGCTTCGGTATAGCTGAAACCGGCAGAGCCGCATTCTGTCTTTTGAATTTCATGATAGGCACGTACGCGTGCTGCCGCAGTTTCCAGCGCATTGCGGCGGTCAACATTCAATGATGCCAATGCCGCCTGCATTTCTTCTTGCGTCAATTCCAGTGCTGCGACGCTGCTGGCATTCAGGCGGTCAAAACGATTGGTCGCTTCCAGCACGGCGGTGTCGCCACTGGCTTTGACGCTGGCCAGTATCTGCGCAGCGGCGCGGTCTATGGCTTCATCTTCGCTGGCTTCAAAGGCCAGCAGTGAAGTCAGTTTCCTGGAAAAATCTGCATCAGTCGTGTCAAGCCGGGTAATCAGGGATGCCATGCTTTTCTCTTTATTAATTATGCGTTGGCCTATGCGTCGGCCTTGGAGGCGCGATCAAATGCTTCCAGTATCGGTTGCAAGCGTTCACGCTTCAATTTCAGTGCGGCCTGGTTAACGACGAGGCGCGAAGAAATTTCCATGATGTGCTCAACTTCCACCAAATTATTCGCACGCAGGGTGCTGCCAGTGCTGACCAGATCAACAATCGCATCTGACAAACCAACCAGTGGTGCCAGCTCCATCGAGCCATACAGCTTGATCAAATCGACGTGCACACCCTTGGCGGCAAAATGCTGGCGCGCAGTTTCTGTGTACTTGGTGGCGACCCGCAGACGCGCACCCTGGCGCACGGCGTTTTCATAATCAAAACCCACTGATACGGCAACCGACATGCGGCATTTGGCAATGTTCAAATCGATAGGCTGGTACAGACCAGCACCACCATGCTCATGCAAGACATCCTTGCCTGCCACGCCAAAATCAGCCGCGCCATATTGCACATAGGTAGGCACGTCAGATGCGCGCACTATGATGACGCGCACATCAGGATCATTGGTCGCCAAAATCAGTTTGCGCGATTTTTCTGGATCTTCGGTCACGCGTATGCCTGCTGCTTCCAGCAAAGGCAGGGTTTCTTCAAAGATGCGGCCTTTGGACAAGGCCAGTGTCAGTTGCGGGGTTGTAGAAGCAGACATTATTTGACTCGCTGTATCTGTGCACCGACTGCGGAGAGTTTGACTTCCATGCGGTCATAGCCGCGGTCAAGGTGATAGATGCGGTCGATCAGGGTCTCACCCTCAGCTACCATGGCGGCGATCACCAATGAGGCGGATGCACGCAGATCAGTTGCCATGACTGGCGCACCAACGAGCTTGTCTACACCATTCACAATCGCAGTATGGCCATCAATTTCTATCTTCGCACCCAGGCGGTTCATTTCCTGCACATGCATGAAGCGGTTTTCAAATATCGTTTCAGTGACGATGCTGGTACCCTGGGCAATACAGTCCAGTGCCATGAATTGCGCCTGCATGTCGGTCG
>JAYSKH010000054.1:0-14188 GCA_043726505.1 Undibacterium sp.
GATTCTTCCCTCCTGCCAGGGCTTCCGCCATGGTCGAGTCTGGCGAAGCGGATGGCGAGAATTACAGAATTTTCAATTTCGCCGCAGACGGCCAGAATCCCCACCACCTGCGGGTAGAAGCCCCTCTGTTTCCGGCCAGCTTTGTGGCCTGGGGCAAACCCAGCAGCGCCAGGGTCAGCTCGTGGGACGAGCTGGCAGCACAGGGACTGCCGGTGATCCATCTGTTCGGCTCAAAAACGGTCACTAGCAAGCTGGGTACCAGGATGGGCAGCAATCTGCTGCCCACGCATTCGGTGGAATCCGGTCTCAACATGGTGCTGGCCGACCGGGCGGGCTATTTCATCACGTCGGACTCGCGCGGCGTTGATCAAAAGATAATTCAAATGCACGTGGAAGGCCAGCTGATCAGGCTGGGCCTGGTCGAGACCGCAGATACCTATATGTATCTGAACGACAAGCACCGGGTGCTTGCCATCCGGTTCAAACGCGTGATCGAAGACATGAAAAAAGACGGCACACTCGATATGCTGATGATAGAAGCCGGCGAAATCAAAGCTAGGCAAAAATAATCCGCGTCGATCGTTGCGCCTTGTCCGGCACAACAATCGGATACCAAACTGTCATTTTATTCCAATAAAGAAATGCTATGCTGTGCCCCTTCGGGACCGCGCGATGACGCTGCCTCTCCTTATTTCATCATTCTTCATCACGGATCTATATGAAAAAATATGTCCTCACCCTATTGTTCAGCGCATTCTTGCTGCCGCAGTTCAGCTTTGCCTTTGGCCCTGATGGCCACCAATCTATAGGCGCAGTGGCTGATGCGCTGCTGGCCGGTACCAAAGCGGGAGACAAAGTAAAAACGCTGCTCGGCGGCGCCTCGCTGGAAAAAATGTCGATCTGGGCAGATTGCGCCAAGGGCGTCAGCCCGGACAAGGATTTTGCCTATACATCAGCCGGCAGATATCCCGAATGCGCACCGTTTGAAACCCCGGAAGGCATGGCGGCGATGAGCGACTTCGTGCGCCGCAATAACAATAACTGCCACCCCGGCCCCGACGAAGAGAACTGCCACAAACAATACCACTACACCGACGTATCGCTGCAGCATGACCACTACAAAACCGGCTACGCCGGCACCAGTGACCACGACATCGTGCATGCAATGCAGGCAATGGTGCAGGTACTCGAAGGAAAAACCGCACCTGAACCATTCCAGGTCAAGGACCAGAAAGAAGCGCTGATCCTGCTCACGCACTATGTAGGCGACGTGCACCAGCCCTTGCACGTTGGGTCGATTTACCTGGACGCGGACGGCAAAATCATCAATCCCGATGATGGAAAATTTGATAAAACCACTAATACTGTCGGCGGCAATGCACTGATGTGCCCCTGCGGCAATCTGCATTCAATGTGGGATGACGTGCCGCAGAATTTCAAGCGTGGCCGTGGCAATGAAGCGTTGATCAAAAAAGCGAGGACCGTGGCCAAGGACAGTTCGCCGTTTGAGCAATGGCCGCTAGTGTGGGCCGACGACAGCATCAAGGCAGCCCGCGTGCTCTACCAGGGTACGGCTTTCAGCAAGGCCAGTACAGGCGCCAGAGGCCCGAGCTGGTCCATCGCGCTGCCGCTGGAATATGAAAAGTTGATGTACACAATGAAGGAAGACGCGCTCGCCAACGGCGGCGCGCATCTGGCGCAGCTGCTGCAAGCTATCTGGCCGGAATAAGCACTGCACTTCCCTCTTTTGGCGGCTCGCAGCCTGGCCGCCACGTCCCCTTTTTTCTCGCGAACCCAATCCATGTTGCAAAGCGGCTTTCGCCGTTGCCGCAACACGAGCAATATATTGCGCCCCCATTCAATTGTGCGCATACTTTGTCATAACACCCAGACTCAACCGCGCATGCTGATACGGTGGCCGCAGCACACTCCACCACGGTAAATCATAAAGGATAGCCCGATGACAAAACGCCTGGCATTAGCGGCATTTCTGTTGGTGAACGGCGTATCGGCCATGGCATCGGCCAATCCCGGCTACTACCTGGTCAGCGTCTATGACAACAAGGGTGAAAAGTCGGTCGATTTCAGATACTGGACCACGCAATTTCCAGGCAAACCCGAAACCATCTGGCCCGAGCTGGGCCTGGGCTACGGCGTGACCTCGCGCTGGTATACAGAATTTTTCGCCAGCTACATAGGCTCCCATTCCGCTCTTGGCTTGGATACCTGGAACTGGCAAAACGACTATCTGCTGACGCAGGGCCAATACGATGTCGATGTGGCGCTGCATACCAACCTGGCGCGCGCACATAATCAGGGCGAAGGCTATACGCTGGAAATCGGCCCGGCGCTGCAGACCGAGGTAGGCCGGATACAGCTGAACGCCAACCTGTTCTTTGAACGGGTTTTCCATGCCGACGATAACGGCACCACGCAGCTGCAATACCAGTGGCAGGCAAAATACCGCTGGAAAGCCTATCTGGAAACCGGCCTACAGGGTTTTGGCGAGCTGGGCGACTGGAACCACTGGGTGCGCGACCGGCAATCGCACCGCGCCGGCCCCGTCGTGTCAGGCATTGTGCCGGTGGGGGCATCGCAGGCATTTAAATACCAATTGGCTTACCTGAAGGGCTCTATTTACGGCAGCCACGGCAATATGCTGTCCCTGCGTTTACAATACGTGTTCTGAGCGGCTATTGCCCGGCTCAGGCCCTATTGACTATATTGACGCTATCCAAGGAAATATTGATGTCTTCATCATCACCCGGCTTCATACGCCGCAGCTTCAGCATGTTCTGGCGCGTGCTGGATGGCGCGCGGCGCGCTGTCTTCAACCTGATCTTCCTGCTGATACTGGTGGCTCTGGTCATCGGCTTTGCGACCAGCGGACCGAAGAAACTGGAAGAAAAAACCTCGCTGCTGCTGGACCTGAAGGGCCAACTGGTGGAACAGAATTCCGGCAGCGTGCGCGACACGGTGCTGGCTGAAGCAAAAGGCGACAGCAAAAAAACCGTGCAGCTGCGCGACGTGCTGCAGGTGCTCGGTACCGCCGCCAAGGACCCCAAGATCACCAGCGCCGTACTGCTGCTGGATGACCTGCAGGGCGCCGGCATGCCCATGCTGCGCGAAGTGGCGGCGGCGATAGACCGCTTCAAGGCCAGCGGCAAGCCAGTAATAGCCTGGGGCTCCAGCTATGACCAGCGCCAGTATCTGGTCGCGTCACATGCGAGCGAAGTCTATATGCACCCGATGGGCAACGTCATGCTGACCGGTTTTGGCCGCTATCGCAACTACTACCACGATGCGCTGGACAAACTGGGCATTACCGTCAACCTGATGAAGGTCGGTACCTACAAGAGCTTTGCCGAACCGTATATCGCCAACGAGCCTTCTGCTGCAGCCAATGAAGCGGAAAGCTTTTTGTATAACGCGATGTGGGCAAGCTATACCGGCGACGTGGAAAAAGCCCGCAAGCTGGAAGCCGGCAGCATCATGCGCAACATCAACGACCTGCCGCAGCAGTTGGCAGCGGTCAACGGCGATCCGGGCAAGCTGGCCCTGGCCGACAAGCTGGTGGACGGCCTGAAAACCCGTGATGAACTGCGTCAGATGATGATCTCGCGCGGCTCGCGCGATGATGAGATCAAGAGCTTCCGCCAGGTATCATTTGACGACTACCAGGCCAACATCAAACCAAGGTTGCTTGGCAATGCGGTAGGCGTGGTCATTGCCGAAGGCGATATCAGCGACGGCAATGCGCCTGCCGGTGAAATCGGCGGCCTGTCGACGTCCACCCTGATCCGCAAGGCCAGGGAAGACGACCAGATCAAGGCAGTAGTCCTGCGCATCAACTCCCCCGGCGGCAGCCCTTTCGGCTCAGAACTGATACGGCGCGAGCTGGAACTGACGCGTGCCGCCGGCAAGCCGGTCGTGGTTTCCATGGGTAACGTCGCCGCATCGGGCGGCTACTGGATCTCGATGGCATCCGACGAAGTGATTGCAGACGCCACGACCATTACCGGCTCCATCGGCGTGTTTGCCATCTTGCCCACCGCGGACAAGGCCATCGACAAGATAGGCGTGCACACTGGCGGCACCACGACCACGTGGCTCAGCGACGCGTTCAATCCGCTGCGCCCGCTGGACCCGCGTTTTGGCCAGGTCATCCAGTCCGGCATCAACAATATTTATGCGGAATTCACCAGCAAGGCGGCCAGGGCCCGCAAGACCACGCCTGAGAAAATAGATGAAGTGGCGCAGGGCCGTGTGTGGACTGGCCAGCAAGCCAAGGAACGTGGACTGGTGGATACCGTAGGCAGCTACGGCGATGCGCTGAAATCGGCGGCGGCACGCGCCAAGCTGGGCGATGACTATCGCATCAGCTATATCGAGCGTGAGCCGGGCAAGCTGGACAAGGTATTCAACCTGTTTGGCGGCACCGTCTCCAAGGTGCTGCAAGACCAGTTCAAGCTGGCGGTTGTGCCGACCGGCATACCGCCGGACGCTGCACGCGAGATCGCCGGCGACCTGGCCTGGCTGACTGACCTGACCAACGGCCGCAAGAACTACCTGGCGCTGACGCACTGCCTTTGCCGCGAACCCTGAGTAATTAGCCATACTTAATTAGCCGTTCCGGCAAGCAAAAAGCTCCGGCTGCATGGAAATTCATCCATGCAGCCGGAGCTTTTTTTATCTGCAAAAAATCAAGGTCCGATTAATATCTGACCAAAACCCGACCAAAACCCGACCAAAACAGTAAACTATATTTGCGCAAATTCTGCCAGAAACAGTCCCATCTTGCATCGAAAAGCCTGTTTTTGATCAGGCTGCAGCAGCACGCTTGCGCGCTTCCTCTTCGTACAATTCCTTTTTTGACAGCTTGCCGACCGGCGTCTTCGGCAGCTCGGCGCGTATCTCCAGTTCCTGCAGCATCTCATGCTTGCCCAGCCTGCCCTTCAGGAATTCCTTCATTTCTTCCAGCGTCATCTCGGCAGCACCGGCTTTCAGCTTGACGAAGGCCTTGGGCGACTGGCCGCGGTAGGCATCCGGCACACCGATGACGCTGACTTCGGCCACGCCCGGATGTTCGTAGATCGCCTCCTCGATATTACGCGGATAGACGTTGTAACCGCCGCACAGGATCATGTCCTTGGTGCGGTCCACGATATAAATGAAACCATCTTCATCCATATACCCGACATCACCGGTGCGCAGGAAACCATCGGCGGTCATTACCTCGGCTGTTGCATCCGGTTTCTTCCAGTAGCCCTTCATGATATTGCCGCCGGCCACGCAGATTTCGCCGCGCTCGCCGATGCCGACAAACTCACGCGGATCATCAACGCTGGCGAACTTGAAGGTGATGCCCGGCGTCGGCAAGCCGCAGGAGCCTGATTTGCGCAAGCCGCCCAACGGCGTGAAGGTGCCGGTAGGAGACGTCTCCGTCATGCCCCAGCCTTCCAGCAAGGTGCAGCCTGTCAGCGTCTGGAATTGCTGCAAGACTTCCACCGGCAAAGGCGCGCCGCCGGAATTGCAGAACTTCAGCGAGCTCAGGTCAAAGCTGCGGATGTCAGGATGATTGATGATCGCCGTGTACATCGTCGGCACGCCAGGGAACACGGTAATCTTCTTGCCGGCCAGATCCTTGACGACGGCATCCACATCGAAACGCGTATGCAGATAGATTTCCGCGCCCATGCGCAGGCCGAACAGCATGTCAACAGTCAGCGCATAAATATGGAATAGCGGCAGCACTGCCAATACGCGCTCCTGGCCTTCCGCCAGTACCGGCGGCTGTACCTTCAGGGTTTCCATGATCTGGCTGCAGGCCGTCGTCAGGTTGGCATGCGTCAGCATTGCGCCCTTAGGCAGGCCGGTCGTGCCGCCTGTGTATTGCAGCACGGCGATGGTGTCCTTGGGTTCACCTGCAGGCACCGGCGTGTAGCGGCCATCATTGTCCAGCAACTGCTGGAAGCTGACGTGGCTATCGTCAGCGGGAATGGCGACCAGCTGGTTGGCTTTTTCCAGGTTGGCGCGCACGGCATCCGGATAAGGCGACATTTCAGCAATGCTGCCGATAATCAGTTTTTTCAGCCGCGTGCGGCCCAGGAATTTTGCCATCTGCGGATACAGTACCGCCATATCCAGCGTTACCAGCATATCCGTTTCGCTATCTTCTATCTTGTGCTCCAGCACTTTTTCTGCGTCCAGCGGCGAATAGTTGACGACGGTGCCGCCGGCTTTCAGGATACCGAAAAAACTGATGATGTAGTGCGGCGTATTCGGCAGATACAGGCCGACATGCACACCGGGTTTCACGCCCAGTTGCTGGAATCCCTTGGCCGCGCGATCCACCATATTTTGCAATTCACTGTAGCTGGTTTTCTTGCCCATGAAATCCAGCGCCGGATTATCTGGCCATTTGGCAACGGCATTGTCCAGCAATGTAGGCAAAGGCATCGTGGGCAGGTCTGCATCCCAGCGCACGCCCGCAGGATAGGATTTAATCCAGGGAAATTCTTTCATAGTCTCTCTCTTTAGGTTTGGCGATTACGGATGGCGCTATCACTGGTCTGGCTAACCCTTCCGATGGGGATTTTTCCCTCTTAGCTTTTTTATATCTTTAGATTAAATCGCGGTGAGTCCCCCGTCAACCGCCAATTGATGCCCTGTTACAAACGAAGACAAATCGGAGCACAGCCACAGCGCGGCATTGGCAATTTCCTGCGCCTCGCCTATGCGCCCGATAGGATGCAGCTTCTGTATCATTTTTTCGCGCCGCGGTTCGCGTTCTATTGCATGGTCCATCATCGGCGTGCGGATCACGCCCGGACACACCGCATTGATGCGGATGCCCGCGCGGCCGTATTCGGCGGCCGCGGTTTTGGTCAGGCCTACCACTGCATGTTTGCTGGCGGCATAAATCGGCTGCATCGGTGCGCCAACCAGGCCGGCGACTGATGCGGTATTGACGATAGTGCCGCCGCCCTGCTTCAGCATCTGGCGTATCTCATGCTTCATGCACAGCCATACACCTTTAACGTTGACGTTCATGATCTTGTCGAAGCTGTCTTCATCGGATTCTGCCAGCGGCAAATGTTCTATCTCTATGCCCGCATTGTTGAACGCGCAATCCAGCCTGCCGTGTTTGGCAACCACGGCGGCAATCAGCGCTTCCACGTCAGCCGCTTTGGAGATATCTGCGCGGACAAAGCTGGCAACGCCGCCGGCAGCAGTGATCATCGCCACCGTTTCTTCACCGCCGCTCACAGCGACGTCGGACACGGTCACATTGGCGCCTGCGCTGGCAAAAGACAGCGCCGCTGCGCGGCCTATGCCACTGGCGGCACCAGTTACCAGCACGGATTTATTTTGGAAATTGATGTCTGTCATTTTTTCACTCTTACTTAGTTAGCACCCAGGGGAAATAAAAACTGCCAAATACAAAAGCGCAAAAACGCCACGCCGGCCGTAGCCGGAATGACGTTCGTACTGCGCTTGTTGCTGCGCGTTTTAATGATGGCTATCAGCGATATTTTTTCAGCTCCATCTTGCCGATCTGGTTGCGATGCACTTCATCCGGGCCGTCTGCCAGACGCAGTGTACGTGCCTGCGCGTAAGCATACGCGACGCCGAAATCATTCGACACGCCGCCGCCGCCGTGTGCCTGGATGGCCCAGTCGATGACGGTACATGCCATGTTCGGTGCAGCCACCTTGATCATCGCAATTTCTTTTGCCGCCGCCTTGTTGCCGACGGTATCCATCATCTGCGCCGCATTCAGCACCAGGAAGCGCGCCTGGTCGATCAGGATACGGCTATTGGCGATACGCTCCAGCGTCACGCCCTGCTCCGCCACCGGCTTGCCGAAGGCAACGCGGCTCAGCGAGCGCTTGCACATGTCTTCCAGCGCACGCTCGGCCAGGCCGATCAGGCGCATGCAGTGATGGATACGGCCAGGTCCGAGACGGCCCTGCGCAATTTCAAAACCACGGCCTTCGCCGAGCAGGATATTGGATGCAGGCACACGCACATTTTCAAACAGCACTTCGCCGTGGCCATGCGGCGCATCGTCATAGCCGAACACCGGCAGGTTGCGCTTGATCGTCACGCCCGGCGTATCACGCGGCACGATGATCATCGACTGCTGTTTGTGGCGGTCAGCATTGTCGGGATCGCTCTTGCCCATGAAGATGAAGACCTTGCAGCGTGGGTCATTGGCGCCTGAAGACCACCATTTGCGGCCGTTAATCACATACTCATCGCCATCACGTACGATGGATGATTCGATATTGGTGGCATCAGATGAGGCTACCGCCGGTTCGGTCATCGCAAAGCATGAGCGTATCTCGCCGTTGAGCAAAGGCTCCAGCCATTGCTTCTGGTGTTCCTTGGTACCATAACGGGCGAACACTTCCATGTTGCCGGTATCGGGTGCGCCGCAGTTGAATACTTCAGGAGCCCAGATCACGCGTCCCATGATTTCGCACAGAGGCGCGTATTCCAGATTGGTCAGGCCGGCGCCATGGTCGGACTCAGGCAAGAACAGGTTCCACAGTTCGGCGGAGCGTGCTTTCTCTTTCAACTCTTCAACGACCTTGGTCGGTATCCATGGATTGCCGGCCTTGCGGTTGGCCTCTACTTCGCCGTAAAACTTGGCTTCATTCGGATAAACGTGCGCATCCATGAAAGCGATCAGGCGCGCCTGCAAATCCTTTACTTTAGAGCTGTATTCAAAATCCATGTGTTTCTCCTTGTGAGGCGCTGTGCGCCATGTGTGTATTCATCCATATGCCCTGCCTGTGGTTTATGCGGCAGGGTCTTGCCAATCGTCTGAAAAATCTGCTAGCTGACCAGATAGCCGCCATCGACATTGATACAAGCGCCAGTGGTGTAGCTGGACGCATCCGATGCCAGGTACAGCACGGTACCCGCCATTTCGTCTGGTTCGGCGATGCGTTTCATAGGAATGCGGGTCAGCGCCTTTTCCATGATCACCGGATTGTGGAACAACGCGGACGCGAACTTGGTGTCCGTCGCACCCGGCAGCAACGCATTGACACGTACGTTCAGCGGTGCGCACTCCTGCGAAAACGCCTTGGTCATCGAGATCACCGCTGCCTTGGTAATTGAATAAATACCCTGGTGCGCGCCGGGAATCACGCCATTGACGGAAGCCACATTGATGATGCTGCCGCCGCCGTTTTTAATCATCAGCTTTGCGCCTGCGGCCGACATGAAAAAGTAACCGCGAATATTGACGTCGACTGTTTTCTGGAAAGCGCTGACATCGGTTTCCAGGATCGAGCCGAAATGCGGATTGGTCGCGGCGTTGTTGACCAGAATGTCCAACCGGCCATGCGTGTCGGCGATACCCGCCATCAGTGCATCAATCTGCGCCATCTCACCGATGTGGCAGGCGCGTGCTTCCGCCTTGCCGCCGGCTTCGCGGATCGCGGCCACCACAGCTTCGCAGGCTTCCGCCTTGCGGCTGGAAACGATAACCAACGCACCGCGCGCTGCCAGTAACTTGGCAACGCTTTCACCTATGCCGCGGCTGGCGCCGGTCACCAGTGCGACCTTGCCGCTCAAGTCAAACAAATCCTTCATTACTGCTCCTAACGATAGGTAATATTGGCGGGAACATTCAGCTGTTCCAGATGCGAGAAATTATTCAGATAGCTGAGGCTGATGCGGCCGGGTTTGTCCAGCGGCTGACCGGACTGATACAGCAGCCGCGTAACAGCGCTGTTGACCAGCGACCAGTTCAGCTCCGCCACGTTTCTGTCGGGGATGCCGAGCACGTACTGGCATAAGGTGGAAATGGTGCCGCCTGACGTGAATACGACCACGGTCTTGGCCTGCTCTGCATGCGTGATCTGGCGCTCCAGAGCGTCTATGCAGCGCTGCCTGAATGCGGGCCAGGATTCACGATATTCAGCATCGTGATTGCCATCCATCCAACGTGCCATCGACTCCTGGAACAGCAATTGAAACTCCGCTTTGGCGTTCGGCTTGGACATCAGGAAGCGCTTGACCTCGGTCGGGTCTTCAAACGCAGGTACATGCCTGACCATCACTTCATGATGGTCGTATTCATTAAAACCGGCATCGGTCTCCCATTCTGCTGCCGGCTGGCGTGCTGTCGGCAGTTCGGCCATACAGGCTTGCGCAGTCTGCTGGTGGCGCTTCATTGTGCCGGTGACCACGCGCGAAGCCAGCAGCCCGTTTTTCTCAAACCAGCGTCCGAGATGCTGCGCCTGCTGATGACCGAGTTCCGATAGCTGATCGTAGTTCTGGCTGCCAAATGATGCCTGTCCGTGCCGTACAAGATAAATCTGAGCCATGGTGTTCCTGCTGCGTAGGTTGAATTCAATAAATGCATGTAAGCGCATCTGTTGGGCTTATCTTATGGCTTCGACTATAATTTATCAAATGAATAGTTATTATTGATCTCAATAAATTTTATGCATATATCCAAGATAGACCTTAACCTGTTCACCGTCTTTGAAGCGATCTATACCGAAGGCAGCGTTACCCGCGCCAGCCAGCAGTTGCATCTGACGCAACCGGCGATCAGCCATTCACTGAACCGGCTGCGGCAACTGTTCGACGATCCGCTGTTTGTGCGTCAGGGACATGCGATGGTGTCCACGCCACTAGCGCGCAGCATCATCGAGCCGGTGCGGCAAGCCTTGCGTGGACTGGAGGTAACACTGGCGGACACCGGCAAGTTCGATCCGTCGCAGGCTGCCAAGCAGTTCACGCTGGCGCTGCGGGACGTGCTGGAGTCAACGGTGCTGCCGCCGCTGCTGGAAACAGTGACGCGGCAGGCGCCGCATATCGATCTCGCCGCCATCCAGGTGGAAAGGCGCGAACTGGTCAGCGAACTGGCCGCGGGCACGCTGGATGTTGCCATCGACATGCTGCTGCCGTTGCCGAATGACATACGCAGGGAAAAGATCAGCCAGGATACAACCGTCGTTCTGGCACGCCAGGGCCACCCGGCAGTGAAAGGCAAGCTGGATCTGGAGACATATCTGGAAGCGGAGCATATCCTCGCCAGTTCGCGCCGCAAGGGGCCGGGGCTGGAAGATTTTGAGTTAAGCCGGCTGGGCCTGCAACGCAGGATACGCCTGCGTTGCCAGCATTATTTTGCCGCGTGCCGGGTCGTCAGCCAGACAGACCTGCTGCTGACGATGCCGGAG
Source organism: Undibacterium sp. (assembly GCA_043726505.1). GTDB lineage: Bacteria > Pseudomonadota > Gammaproteobacteria > Burkholderiales > Burkholderiaceae_D > Undibacterium. The sequence continues at coordinate 11,208 of JAYSKH010000054.1, forward strand.
GGGTATGCCAGGATTGCCAATCTGCAATTCGGTAACCAGATCCTGCCGCTGCCCATCCCCATGCCGTCATGGGACGTATACCTGTACTGGCACCAGAACGTGGAAAATGACCCTGCCAACCGCTGGCTGCGCGAACAGGTTGCGCAGGCATTCCGCGCGCAGTCGTATTAAAGAGAATGAAGAAAAGAAAAATGAGGGAAAGAGACCGCGCTATTTTGGCGCAGTGCTACCACTGCCACTACCATCGGGCAGCAGGCAGGCGTCAATGATCTGCAGGTCGTTATCCTTGGCAAAATCGACGACAAAATGGTAAGCCAGCGGCTCAATCTCGCGCAAAGCCTCGTTGACGACAACGGAGCGCACGCCATCCAGCAGGATCGGGCGTACATAAGGGGAATATTGCAGATGCGCATTCCTGCCAGCATCAGGCCTGAAGCAGGACATTGCGCCGCACAGGCGTTCGGCCCAGTCGCTGGGACGGAACTGCTTTCCATCGCTGGTCAGTCCCTGGATGAAAAACTCGTGCAACGGTGTTTGATCTTTAGTGGGATCGGCCATGTGGTCGGCTCGCGGTTATGGGTGAAAGAAGGCCTGTAACCCTCTGCACCGACATGTAAAAGACATGGGTATTATATCTTATAGAAGACTTGATTCCCAGATCATCGTATCCGAATTTTCGACACCTTTATGGCACCGGCACACAAAACAGCAGCCTCACACCAATATAGTGTATTTAAGGAAAGAGTAAAGATTAAGGCCTGTTATCCATCCATCTATCCGGATTGATAACAGGCCTTTGCAAGTCCTATTCCATGGCCATTTTTACAGCCAGACGGCAATCGAAAGCAGCAGCAGCAATAACATCCATAGCAGCAACGCACGCCATACAAGGCCGACGGCGCTCTGCAATGCACGCGGCGATGCTTCGGTGCCGGGCTGGCTTTCCATTTCCAGGCTATCCACATCCACCGCCGTTGCATCAGCTTGCAGGATCATCGCCTTCTCTTCCGGTTCGCCCAGGCGCACGCCGAGCGCACCACCGCCGGCCGACAGGATAATGCCGACGACTTCATCCGACCACCGGTCGGCATAATTGCGCCATGAATAGACGGCATCCTCAAAATTACCGACTACGGCAAACGCCACGGCGGTCAGGCGCGCAGGGGCCCAGTCTATCCAGTAAAACACTTTGGTTGCATAGATGCCGAATTCCTCGTTCTTCATGTGCTCAGGCTCTGTCCATGCCCTGGCCAGGTATTCAGCTACTCGGTACATAACGGCGCACGCGGGACCCACCGGCATCAGGAACCAGAAAAATACGCCGAATACGTTACGGTGTGTCGCAATCAGCGCGCGCTCGACGGCGATGCGCGAGATTTCGGACACGTCCATGGAGGTGGTATCCAGCTTGGTCCATTGCGCAAGATAGGTGCGGGCGGCATCTTCATCGCCGGAGCTGAGCGCCAGCTGAATGGACGTGAAATAGTGGCTATAGCGGCGGAAACCCAGCGTCAGGTAGACAATCAGGATATTCCAAGCAAAGGCGGCGAACGGGCTCAGGTACAGGCAGGCGCCATAGATGATGGCCGTCGGTATGGTGAGGCCGGCAACAATGACCCACCAGCCAAGACGCCCGTGGCTGGCCTTGCCTGCATTGCACCATGCCTCCACCTTGATCGCCAGATTCTGCACGTGCAGATAGATGGGATTATCGGCCCGCAGGGGCTTCAATTGCTCGATCAGTAATGCAAAAAGTATGGAGAGAAATGTCATGGGCTATGGTATCGGCAGTCTCGGTTCACGGGTTTGAAGGTTTGCGATAGGCAATGAATAGCTATCAGTCAGCAATCAATTTGCAAATGCGGCAAGTGTAAACTGATTCTGCCGGATTATGAAGCCCATCTCTTGCCTTGCTGCTATCAGGTACCGCAGCAAGCCGTTTCAGGCACGTAACAAATGAAACAGATTACGCAACATGCCAGCGGTAGCACCCCAGATGAAGTGATGATGATAAGGCATGGAGTAAAACACACGCTTGCCCGCACCATCGGGCAGATGGAATGCGCGGCGCTGGTGGTTGGCGCTGTCCATCACGAAAGCGAGCGGCACTTCAAAGATTTCCGCCACTTCAAACGGATCGGCTTTCAGTTCAAACGGCGGGTGCAGCAACGCAACGATAGGCGTGACCTCGTAGCCGGTGCCGGTTTTGTATTCGGGCAGCGTACCGATAATTTCCACATGCTTGCGGTCCAGGCCGATTTCTTCCTCGGCTTCGCGTAACGCGGTTTCTACCGGCGTGATATCGGCCGCTTCAAAACGGCCGCCGGGAAAGCTGATCTGCCCCGCATGGTCGTTCAGGTGCGCCGCCCTATGCGTCAGCAGCAGGCTCAGGCCCTCAGGCCGCATAACAATGGGGATCAGTACCGATGCAGGGCGAAAAGTCTTCACGGCGCCCAGCAACTGCTCGTCGCTGGTTTCCACCGACCAGGCCGGCAGGTCGGCAAAATGCCGCCGCAGCCATTCTGCATTCAAACGCTCACCGGGTAGTGCGCCCTCTTCAGCGACCGATACTACCGGCAGCTGTTCAGGATTAAAAAGAAGCTTGGCCAACCATATCTCCTGCAAACAAAAAAGGGACACCGGCTGGCATCCCTCTTTTCAACACACCATCAAAGCAAATATTACTCTGCTTTTGCAGCTGCTGTCTTACGGGTTGGCAATTTCTCTTTGATACGAGCAGATTTGCCTGAACGTTCACGCAGATAGTACAGCTTGGCGCGACGTACGTCACCGCGACGTTTAACTTCGATCGAAGCGATCAGCGGAGAATACAATTGGAATGTACGCTCAACGCCTTCACCGGATGAAATCTTACGAACGATGAAGTTAGAATTCAAACCACGGTTACGACGAGAAATAACAACGCCTTCGTAAGCCTGAGCACGCTTGCGTGTGCCTTCAACTACGTTAACGCTGACAAC
>JAYSKH010000055.1:0-7473 GCA_043726505.1 Undibacterium sp.
CTTTGCGCGATATCAACCAGCTTCAGATTCTTTTCCATCGCCAGCTTGCGAAGCTTCTGATATGCGTCGTTCTCTGACATGTGGTGGCGCTCCATCAGCAGGCCCTTGGCCCGCTCTATCGTCTTGCGCTCGGCCAGCCTGGCCTTGGTGTCGGATAGTTCTGCACGCAGCTTCTGGTCGGCCTTGAACCTGGCCAGCGCCACATCCAGCACCGGCTTGACCCGCTCTGGGTGCAAGCCCGCCACCACATACGCAGAGACGCCCGCTTCCATCGCGGCGGCCATGCAGGAGGTATCGCCGTCCTCTGTAAACAAGGCAATCGGACGCGGCGCATCGCGGGTGGCCATGACGACATGTTCCAGCACGTCGCGGGCATCGGATTCAGCGTCGATGATGATCAGGTCTGGCTGTAGCTGCGCCAGGCGCTCGGGCAGATAAAAATCCCCCGGCAGTGATGCGATGATGTTGTAGCCGGCTTGCAGCAAACCTATGCGCAAGGTGCGGGAACGCTCAAGCTGCGCGTGCAGGTGCTCATCCTGCTCGTTTTCCTGCAGGACGACGGTATTGACGACGACAATGCGCAACGCGTTCAGGGCATGCTCGCCATGCGCGTTGGCAGTGCCGTTCTCTTGTTTTGTAGTATTGCCAGGGGGCTTTTGGCTCATTGGATGACTCGGTGAATGGGCTTCAGCAAACAATACGGACTATCCAAACTGTCCAGCTTCCGGATTGGGAATATAATCTCGCACATAAGCCACTAAGCAAGAATCGCACCTGTCATCCATAAAAGAGATATGGAGCGTATTGTCTTTTTGCTTCCATTTGATGAAAACGATATTAGCAATGATAGTTTTAGGTGTTGAATCTTCCTGCGATGAAACCGGCCTGGCCTTGTATGACACGGAAGGCGGCCTGCTCGCGCACGCACTGCATTCGCAGATAGCCATGCACCAGGAATACGGCGGTGTGGTGCCGGAACTGGCATCACGTGACCATATACGCCGCGCCATTCCGCTGCTGGAACAAGTACTGCACCAGGCTGCGTTGCCGCGCACCGCCATTGACGCCATTGCCTTTACCCAAGGACCAGGGCTGGCCGGCGCGCTGCTAGTCGGCGCTTCGGTCGCTTGCGGCCTGGGGCTGGCGCTGGACAAACCTGTGCTGGGCATCCACCATCTGGAGGGACATTTGTTGTCGCCTCTGCTGGCCAGCAAACCGCCAGAGTTCCCCTTCATCGCGCTGCTGGTGTCGGGCGGACATACGCAATTGATGCGGGTGGATGGCGTAGGCCGCTACACGCTGCTGGGCGAAACACTGGACGACGCAGCCGGCGAGGCATTCGACAAGTCGGCCAAGCTGCTGGGGCTGACTTATCCCGGCGGCCCGGCGATCTCCCGGCTGGCAGAATTCGGCGATCCGTTGGCGTATAAATTTCCACGGCCCATGCTGCACTCCAAGGATTTGAACTTCAGCTTCTCCGGCCTCAAGACTTCGGTGCTGACCGTAGTCAAGCAGACTGCTGATACGCCGGCCAACATCTGCGACCAGGACAAGGCCAATATCGCACGCGGTTTTGTCGATGCCATCGTTGATGTGCTGGTCGCCAAATGCGTGACGGCGATCAAGGAAAGCGGCCTGAAGCGTCTGGTGATCGCGGGCGGCGTCGGCGCCAACCAGCAGTTGCGAACAGCACTGAATGCGGCGGCGGCTAAAAAGCGTTTTCAGGTGTTTTATCCGGAGCTGGAATTCTGCACCGACAACGGCGCAATGATCGCCTTCGCCGGCGCCATGCGGCTGAAGGAAAACCCTGCTGCCGCCACACGCGACTATGCGTTCAATGTGCGGCCGCGCTGGCCCCTGCATGAACTGCTGGCCGCCTAATATCGGCCAACAAGGTTGGAAACGCCCGTAAAAAAGCCTGCACTGATGCAGGCTTTTTTACTTCTGGTTCCGGACAGCGTTTATTTTTTCTTGCTGCCGATGCGGTTTTCCTTGCCCGAGATAAGGTTTCCAATATTCTGGCGATGGCGGTACACGAGCAAGGCGCTCATGACAAATACCGCCAGCATTACTATATCCAGGCCAAACATGAAGCCGTAGTACAGCGGCGCAAAGAACGCGGCCACCAACGCCGCCAGCGATGAATAACGGGTCGCATAAGCGATAATCAGCCAGGTGGCTAAAGTCGCCAGGCCCAGCCAGGGGTTCAGCCCCAGCAGCACGCCGAGCGCAGTTGCCACCCCTTTGCCACCGACAAATTTGAAAAATACCGGCCACAAATGGCCAAGGAATACTGCAACGGCCACTAGCGCAACGCCAGTATCGTCCACGCCAAACTGGTCGCCATAGCGCATTGCCAGCCACACCGCCAGCCAACCCTTGAAGCCATCACCCAGCAGCGTGCAGATTGCCGCCGCCTTGTTACCGCTGCGCAGCACATTGGTGGCGCCGGGATTTTTGGAGCCGTAGGTGCGCGGATCAGACAAACCAAACAGCTTGCTGACCACGACGGCAAATGAAATCGAGCCTATCAGATAGGCGATGACGACGGCCAAAATTGTATACATTACGCTCCCGATGATTTTCTGGTTTTTATATGAAGGCGCGGTGCGTGTGCCGCATATTGCAAGCCGCGCCAAGTGCGACAGTATAGGTGAACACCATGAATTTATAAATGCGTTTTAAATAAGCTCTAAATGCAGATTTGTAACCTACTCTTCCAGAGAGCATTCCACCGGTTTTGCCTGCAGGCTGCTTGCCAGCACCGCCGGATCAATGCCGATCAGGTAGCCGCGCCGGCCACCGTTGATATAGATTTTTTCCAGCGACAGTATGCTTTTCTCGACATAGACCGGCATCGCCTTCTTGGTGCCGAATGGCGACGTGCCGCCTATCATGTAGCCGGAATGGCGCTGCGCCACATCGGGCTTGCATGGCTCCACCGATTTGCAGGCGATCTGCCGCGCCAGGTTCTTGGTGGACACCTTGCGGTCGCCATGCATCAGCACGATCAGGGGTTTGGCGGCTTCATCCTGCATCACCAGCGTCTTGACAACATGGTGCTCATCCACGCCCAGCTCACGCGCCGACACAGATGTGCCGCCATGCTCTTCGTATTCATACGGATGCTCGGAAAATGCCACCCCCTGCTTGCGCAGGAACTGGGTTGCCTGCGTCTCTGAAACATGCTCTTTTTTTGCCACGATAGTGCCTGCCTGGATAATGCTGAGGAAGCACCAAGTATAACGCAGCAAATATGGAGAGAAGATATGGCGAGAAGAAGTGCCGGAAAAACTTCCGGTTTTGTACCCGTCTGTTTATACCAGACTGGATAAGGTGATTCAGCGCATCGTCCGCTTTACAGCTTTGCCACCATCAGCAGGTAGCCGCGAGCCACTTCCTTGTGCAACACAAAACCGCACTTTTCATACAATAGGCGCGCGCCATTTTGCGGGTGTACCGTCAGCGCTACTGCCGGAAAGCGCCCGCGCAGCGTGTCCAGCTGATGCACCATCAATGCCGTACCCAGCCCCTTGCGCTGGTATTCGGGAAATAGCGCAATGCCAAGTTGCGGCGTTTCGTCATTGACATACCCCAGGCCCGTCGTCAGCAGGCGCGACCAGCAGCCGCCCATCACGGTATCGCCATCGACGGCAAGCACGCCGACATCCGTCGGCTTGCCCCAGTCCTGCGCATAAATCGCCACGCCGGGCAAATCAAGCACTTCGCGCGGACGCAGACCGGCAGGTGGCGGATCCCATAAAGACACATGCAGGAGGTTCCACAGTGTTTGCTGGTGCTGCGGCTCAACAGGAATCAGCTCCATCCATCTCTCCTAGATTATTTTTTGCCTATTTTTATATGGCTTGCCCATTGGGCTCAATAGGCAAGCAAGTGATTACCAGCTTCTGCAGTGGTTCAGCAATAACCATCCATGTCGCTGCGATATTTTATACATTTCGCATGAATGGCTGCACGCTCCTGCAATGAAGGAACCTCCATCTCCATCAACATCGGTAACATTTAATTACATTTTGTACTTAGAAGAAACACACACATGTGCCGCTTGCCTCCCAAAAGGGACGCTGGATGAAAATTATTTTCACAGATCAGGTCGCCACGGACCGCGGTGAGCGCTTTTTATTTCGAATAGTGGCAAAGCTTTGGCATTTGATCAGGGAAAGCATCGATTTGGCGCAATTTTTCACACATCTATCAATTTTCCGCATAAAACGACCCAATACGGTGCGAAACGATATTTGTTTTTTCAATGAAGATATGTAATTTCTTTTTAGCAATCGTAAAGAATTAAATTCTAATTTTTATCAATTTTATTAAATTAAATTTTTCATTTTTAAAAATTGAATGAATATTACATTTAATTTATTTAATTTTTACTTTTCCGTGTCTGTTCAGCAACGCAATGTAACACCATTGAAATAAGACGTTACATAATGCAATGTCTCTTTACATGTTGACAGCGGTCTTGAGCAATTAATTTTCAACAAAAATTGCCTGAAATCAACAGTTTTTCTGAGAAACACCTAGAGAAGCACACTGAGAAGCAAAACGGGAATCCCAGCGCAGCAGCTTGCAGGACTTGTGGGTACAACAAAAAAGTCCGATAGCTGTGCGCAATTTATCTTCACCAATAACCAGGGAGTATTTGATGATTTTTCAGGAAAAAACGGGCGCCAGCGCAGTTCGGCTGGCCATAAGCATACTGGCAGGATCGGCATTCATCGCCGGCAACGCTCACGCACAGACAGTAGCAGCCGATGCCACGCAACGTGTTGAAATCACAGGTTCCAACATCAAGCGTACGGAAAAAGAAGGTACGGTCGCCATCCAGACCATCACCGCACAAGACATCAAGAATAGCGGCGCAACCACCGTAATGGATCTGTTGAGGGCATCGGTTCCGGGCATGGGTACAGGCGGCTATAACGACACGCCAAGCCAGAACGGTTTCTCCAAGGGTGTTGCAACAGCAGATTTGCGCAACCTGGGCTCCACTTCCACGCTGATCCTGTTGAACGGCCGCCGCATGACGCCATCCGCGTTCGCGAACCCGAACAACGGCCAGTCCACACTGTATGATCTGAACAGCATCCCCGTTTCTGCGTTGGACAGAATTGAAGTCCTGAAAGACGGCGCCTCAGCTGTCTACGGCTCCGATGCGATCGGCGGCGTTATCAACTTCATCACCCGCCGTGATTACCAAGGCGGCGAACTGACAGGCACAGCCGGTGCAAACGACGATGGCCGCTTTGGTCGTCAGAACGTCAACGGTTTCATCGGTTTCGGCGACTTTAATAAAGATGGCTATAACGTCTTCTTTACTGCCGACGTCAGCAAACGCCAAGCAGTTTCCAGCAAGGATGGCGTCAACGACATCGAGCAAAACCTGTTCGGCGCAATTAACAACCGCCTCTCTCCATTCAGCGCTACTACACTAGCAAATGCGACCAGCAACAGCAGCACCAGCGGCTCGCCAATTTTTTACCGCGAATCTAAACCAGGCAGCGGCAGCTTCCCGCTGGCTTCGACTGCGGTAATCCGTACCAACTGCCCGGTTTCACAGCAGGTAACCTACACTACTGCCAACGTAGCCAACGCTGCGTTGGCCGGCCGTACGTTTTGCGCATTCAACCTGGATGATTACCAGCAAGTGCAAGGCAAGACTCAGGACATCAGCACCTTGTCCCGCGGCGAGTTCAAGGTCAATGAAGATCTGACTGCGTTTGCAGAAGCGGCTTTCACAAAATCAGACCGCTGGTATGTCGGCGCACCGATCGCCACGAGCGGCAGGTCGCCTACCACCAACTTTACGGCGACCGGCCTTGCTAAGCCGTTCCAGGCGATTCTGCCTATTGGTCATCCTGACAATCCTTTCCCGGATGCCCGCGCAGCTGTAGCAGTTCGCTTCACCAACACTGACGGCAACAGCAACGAAACTACCAAGAACTACCGTGTCGTCGGCGGCCTGAAAGGTTCCAACAAAGGCGTGGACTGGGAAAGTGCCGTGCTGTGGAACAGGTCCGACGTTGATACTACGACCGACGGCCGTTTGTATCTGCCTGTACTGCGCCAGCTGACCGACCAGAACAGGTCGCTCGCCTCCGTAATGGCAGATCCTAATTTGTACCGTAACATCACAGACAAAGGCCGTGCAGAAATCATCCAATGGGATGCCAAAGCCAGCACTGAATTCGGTCAGTTGGGCGGCGGCGCCATCGGCGTTGCGGCAGGCGTAGAATTCCGCAAGGAAAAAATCGGCATCGATCCTGATGCCGATAAGGTTGCAGGCAATATCTATGGCTTCACCAACACACTGATCGATGCACAGCGTAACGTAGGATCGGGTTTTCTTGAAATCCGCACTCCGTTCACGAAAAACTTTGAAATGGATTTCGCCGGCCGCGCCGACAAATATCCTGGCATCAAAACCAACTTCGTTCCTAAAGTAGGCGCCAAATGGACTGTCAACGACAGCGTCGCTTTCCGCAGCACCTACTCCGAAGGTTTTCGTGCACCGGCACTGTCCCAGGTTACACCGGGCGGCGCCCAGTTCTTCCTGACCAGCTTGCAGGATCGTCTGCGCTGCCCAGCCGGCGATGCTCCGGCCCCTGGCGGTGATATTACCGATTGTGCGAAGAGCGCATCAGGCACCGGCGGCGCCAATCCGGACCTGAAACCAGAAACATCGAAGAGCTATACCTTCGGCGTGATCCTGTCGCCTACCAAGAACTTCGACGTAGCACTGGACTGGTATAAAGTCCGTAAAGAGGGTGAAGTTATCCTGGGCAGCGCCCAGTTCATCCTGGACCATGAAGCCACCAATAGCTCCAGCGTCCTGCGCGACCAGAACCAAGGTACATGGCTGCGCGATGCAAGCGGCGCTTTGATCCCTAACTCCGGTCCTATCCTGGCTGTCAAGGAACCTTGGATCAACCAAGGCGCGACTGAAACCAGCGGTCTGGACATCGATCTGAAATACCGCTCGAATCTGGGCGAATACGGCACACTGACTACTGGCCTGAGCGCGACTTACATCTTCACCTACAAACGGGCAGAAAATGTAGGCGACCCAGAAGCCAACGTAGCCGGTGCAAACGGTGGTATCTCCGACTGGGCAACTTCCGGTGGCGATATTCCACGCATCAAGGCACGTGCTTCCGCAAACTGGACAAAGAACGAGCACAATGTTTACGGCTCCGTCAACTTTGTCAGCGGCATCTCGCTGGTGCGCCGTACCGACGGTACCGATACGTATCCTGTTCCTTACTGCTACTACGGCAAGGGCCAGCCGGCTACTGCATACTCTCTGGGTGGATTGCCTAACTACAGCACCTACTTCCAGAATTGCAGCGTCTCCAGCTGGACAACAGTTGACTTGGGCTACCGTTACACAGGCATCAAAAACCTGACACTGGGCCTGCAGATCGCCAACTTGTTCGACATCAAAGCTCC
>JAYSKH010000056.1:0-7842 GCA_043726505.1 Undibacterium sp.
CCCATGAGTTCGGCGTGGTGATCACCTCGTCGCCTGCGCCTATGCCTGCGATGCGCAATGCGATTTCCATCGTGCAGGTACCGGAGTTGAAGGTGCGTACCGGGCGGCCGCCGAAATATTCGGATAACTGGGCTTCCAGCGCCTGTACATTGGGGCCGCTGGTCAGCCAGCCGGAGCGCAACACATTGCCGACCGCGGTGATGGTTTCTTCATCAATGGTCGGTTTTGTGAATGGTAGGAAAGGCAGTTGCTCACTCATGGATATCCCTTGTTTGGTCTTATATGGAATTATTATAAAGCCGGGCAATGAATTGCCCGGCCCTGATTTGTGCCGGTAGCGCTATTGTGCGGCAGGACTTACTGCTTGCATCGGTACCTGTGCAGCCGTGCTGGCGATCACTACCCGGCGCGGGTCCTGCCCGATTAACCGCATCGGCACACCTTGTTTTCGCATGTCTTCATAGACCTCGGTACGCAGGATGGCGATGGCGAGCTTGCCATTTGCTGAGTCGGCGCGCCATTTTTCAATAAAAGTGCTGCGCTCCGGTATCCACAGCTGCGTTTCCTGCTGCAGGCCAAATTCCAGTTCGTCCGGAAATTCTACCGGGATTAGCGTGCGGCCCAGGTAGAACGGCAGGCATTGTTCGTACTGGCCCACGGTGTAAATTGGCGTATCCGGTTTCAGTTCGGCCTGGATGGCATTCAGTTGCAGCAGGCCAGCGCGGTAATATCCCCATGGTTCATAGCCGAGCAGCAAAGTCTGGCTGGCGAGAAAACCTGCAATCGACAGGCTGATGACGGCCCAGTCGCGGCGGCGTCCGGCAATGGCAAGCGCCACCAGTCCACCCACGGCAATAATCAAGCCCGTGCCTATCAGCCAGGGGATGATGCCCTGATTCAGCGCCTGTTCCAGCGGCGGCAATTTTGCAGACGAGATTTTTTCCGGCGCAATCAGTACAAATGCCAGCGTTGCCAGACCCAGCAACGCGAACAGCGCTGCCGCGGCGCGCAGGCTTTTTGCCGAACCTGCCTGTCTCCCTGCTTCCAGTTGGCACGCGATCAGCAACGCCAACGATGGGAATATCGGCAGGATGTAGCCGGTCAGCTTGGAATGCGAGATGCTGAAGAAAAAGAAAATGAATACGGTCCATACCAGCAACATCTGCCGGGCCTGGAAACCGCGGCTTTCCCTTTTGACGCCTGCCCACATGCCTTGCAACAGCAGGCCCAGCCAAGGCACGATGCCTATCGCCAGTATGCCGAAGAAGAAATAGGCAGGCTGGTTGCGCTTGTGCACATTGCTGGTAAAACGGTCCAGGTGCTCATGGATGAAGAAGAAGTGCGGGTGCTCGGGGTTCTTGATTGCCACCAGCACAAACCATGGAACGGAAATAGCGAAGAAAAGCAGCAGGCCCTTGCCCATGTGGAGCCGTTTCCAGATCGCCCAGTCGCGCGAGACAGCCGTGTAAATCACCAGCACTGCGCCCGGCAGCACCACGCCTATCAGGCCCTTGGTGAGCACTGCCAGCGCCATGCCGGCCCAACACAGCAGCATGCCGTTGCGCTGTTCGGCTTCTCCGGCACCCTGACGCTGGCCCAGCAGCACGCCGCATAAAGTCAGCGTCATCATGCCGGCCACCGCCATATCAAGCGAGTTGTAATGCGCCGACGCTGCCCACAGCACGCTGGAGCCCAGCACCAGCGCGGCGTTAATGCCGGTTCTGGTATTGAATACCTTGCGGCCGGTATAGCCTACCAGACCCACGCCCAGCAAACCGCACAGGCCGGTCCATAGCCGGGCCTGCCATTCGCCTACGCCAAACAGTTCAAACGTGATGACATTCATCCACGCCTGCAATGGCGGCTTCTCGAAATACTTGATGCCGTCCAGCCTTGGCGTGATCCAGTCGCCGGTAACCAGCATTTCGCGCGCCATCTCGGCGTAGCGGCCTTCGTCGGTCGGCACCAGCGTGCGGTTGCCCAACATATAAAACCAGACGATCAGGAAAAGTATCGACAGTATCCAGAGCAGCAGGCGGGAATCGAACGGGGACGAGGTTTGCTTCATTCAGTTTCCATGATCAGGGCCAGCGCTACCTTGCGGCCTTCCGCCATCAGGATGTTGTAAGTACGGCAAGCTGCCTGGTTGTCCATGCATTCAACGCCGATGCGTTTTTCCGTCAGCACCGCGGTCAGCCTGGGATGCACGAAACGCTGTTTATGACCGGTGCCTAGGATAACGACATCCGGCTTGGTCGCTTCCAGCTGTGCAAAATGCTCAACGGTAAGGTCTTCAAACCGGCTCACGGGCCAGGCCGCCGGTGCAACTTCCGGCAATACGACCAGGCTGTGCTCGTAGCGTATGGCATTCAGTTCTACACTGGCGGTATCGTAGGCGGTAACGGTTTGATATTGTTGGGTAAGGGTGGTGTGCAGCTTCATGGCGAGGTGTGTGCGGTCCGACTCCTGCTTTTGGCAAATCGTCAGGCATGCTTTGCTTGATAATTGCCGCATTGTAGCTGCTTTTTTATTGCATAGCTTGTCAGTTTTCCGTCGCGAGCGTGGTTTTTCCTGCCGCTGTAAACCCCGTAAAACAGGGGCTGGCATAAAATTGCCGATTTTGATTCTTAATATATTAGCTGGATTGCCTGATTTTACGTTTTCTCTGGCAAATAAGTTGCCTGTAGCCCTTGCCAGCGCATTGAATGCGCGAAAATGCCAGTACGGCCACGCCTGTTAAATGAAGTTGATGCGCCGAAAAAGCAAATAATATTAGACAATTTCGCAAAACGGATTGATAAAACCGTGCGCATTGGGCAAAATGCTTGATTCGGCAGTGCAGCATTTGCTGCATCCCTTGCACCACACCTTTACAGAGAATCTGTTGCCGGCCGATGGGAGACGCGGCTGCATCAAGGTTCCGGAACCGATGGAAAGAGCGCTGCAGTGAGACCCATACAAAAATCGAATAAACTCGCCGACGTCTGTTATGACATCCGTGGACCCGTGCTGGAAAAAGCCAAGCAGATGGAGGACGAGGGCCACAAGATCATCAAGCTGAATATCGGCAACCTGGCCGTCTTCAATTTCGGCCCGCCGGATGAGATTGTGCAGGACATGATCCACAATATGCACAATGCCGCCGGTTATACCGACTCCAAGGGTATGTTCGCGCCGCGCAAGTCCATCATGCATTACACGCAGGAAAAGCATATCCGCGGCGTGACGATAGAAGACATCTATATAGGCAATGGCGCATCCGAACTGATCGTCATGGGCATGAATGCCTTGCTGAACACTGGTGACGAAGTGCTGGTGCCCGCGCCGGACTACCCGCTATGGACTGCCGCCGTCAGCCTGTCCGGCGGCAAGCCCGTGCATTACGTCTGCGATGAAACCGCTGACTGGATGCCGGATATCGATGATATCAAGAGCAAGATCACCCCCAACACGCGGGCCATCGTCGTCATTAATCCGAACAACCCTACCGGTGCGCTGTATCCGGTGGAAGTGCTGCAACAGATTGTCGATGTCGCGCGCGAACATCAGCTAATCGTGTTTGCTGATGAAATCTACGATAAGACCCTGTACGACGAAGCCGAACATACTTCAATCGCATCGCTGGCCGACGACGTGCTGTTCCTGACGCTCAACGGCTTGTCAAAAAATTATCGCTCCTGCGGCTACCGCGCCGGCTGGATGGTCGTGTCGGGCGAGAAGCGCCATGCAAAAGACTATATCGAAGGCCTGAACATGCTGGCCTCAATGCGCCTGTGTGCAAACGCGCCGGGGCAGTTCGCGATCCAGACTGCGCTGGGCGGCTACCAGAGCATCAATGATCTGGTCGGGCCCGGCGGGCGGCTGTTGCGCCAGCGTGATCTGGCGCATAAACTGTTGACGGCGATCCCGGGTGTTACCTGCGTCAAGCCCAAGGCTGCGCTGTATATGTTCCCGAAGCTGGACCCCGAAATGTATCCGATCAAGGACGATCAGGAATTCATTCATGAACTGCTGACCGAGCAGAAGGTGCTGCTGGTGCAGGGCACGGGCTTCAACTGGATCAAGCCGGATCACTTCCGTGTCGTGTTCCTGCCTAACTCGGATGATCTGACCGATGCCTTCGGCCGGATTGCGAATTTCCTGGAGGGTTACCGCAGGCGTCACGGTACCGACTGAGCGGAGCCGGGACTTTAAGTTTTTTTTATATGCTTTACCCTTACATTTTCACCTTGTTTATTTATCTTAACCAGCATCATTGAAGACTATATGAAACCCATCAAAGTAGGTCTGTTAGGCATAGGAACGGTAGGTTCCGGCACATTCAACGTCTTGAAGCGTAACCAGGAAGAGATTACGCGTCGCGCAGGCCGTTCGATTGAGATTACGATGGTGGCAGACCTGAACGTTGAGCGGGCGCGTGAACTGACGAATGGCGAGTGCGAAGTTGTTAATGACGCCAATCTGGTGGTGAACCATCCTGATATCGATATCGTCATCGAACTGATAGGCGGTTACGGCATTGCCAAGGACCTGGTGCTGAAGGCGATTGCGCAGGGCAAGCATGTGGTAACGGCAAACAAGGCGTTGCTGGCGACGCACGGTAATGAAATTTTCCAGGCGGCGCAGGAAAAGGGTGTAATGGTGGCGTTTGAAGCGGCAGTGGCCGGCGGCATCCCGATCATTAAATCGCTGCGTGAAGGCCTGACGGCCAACCGCATACAGTGGATTGCCGGCATCATCAACGGCACGACCAACTTCATCCTGTCCGAAATGCGCGACAAGGGTCTGGATTTTGACGTTGCACTGAAGCAGGCGCAAGCGCTGGGTTACGCTGAAGCCGATCCTACCTTTGACATAGAAGGCGTGGATGCCGCGCACAAAGCGACCATCATGGCGTCGATCGCCTACGGTATTCCTATGCAGTTCGACAAGGCGCATGTGGAAGGTATTACCAAGCTGGAAGCGACCGATATCCGTTATGCTGAGCAGCTGGGCTACAGGATCAAGCTGCTGGGCATTACCAAGCGCACCGACAAGGGCATAGAGCTACGTGTGCATCCTACGCTGATCCCGACCAGGCGCCTGATCGCCAACGTGGAAGGCGCAATGAACGCCGTGCTGGTGCAGGGTGACGCCGTCGGCGCGACGCTGTACTACGGCAAAGGCGCTGGTGCCGAGCCGACTGCTTCTGCTGTGATTGCTGATCTGGTGGACATCACCCGTCTGGCGACGGCCGATCCTGAGCACCGCGTGCCGCATCTGGCTTTCCAGCCGAACGCGATCAGCGACCTGCCTATTTTACCGATGTCGGAAATTGTCACCAGCTATTATCTGCGCATGCACGTGGCAGACCAGGCCGGCGTGCTGGCCGACGTGACCCGCATCCTGGCGGATTCTTCGATCTCCATTGATGCGATGCTGCAAAAAGAACCAGCCGAAGGCGAAACCCAGACCGACATCATCATCCTGACGCACCAGACGCAAGAGAAGAACATCGTTGCGGCAATTGCCAGCATAGAGGCGCTGAGTTCGGTATTTGGCAGCGTGACCAAGCTGAGGCTGGAAGAACTAAGCTAACAGCAGTTAGCCTTAGTTGGAAGGTGCTCATGAAAAAGCCGGCTATGCCGGCTTTTTACATTTGTATCAGCTACTGCTGCGAGTGCCAGATCAGTGTGCCACTTTTTCCAGAAATTCGGCCGGCTGGCCGTCGTGGATGCGTAGCAGGCTAGAAGCGCGCGTGCCGTAAGTAGGGGATGCTATGAAGGCGGATGACAGCAGGCGTTCCATGTCCAGGCTGACGCCGGTCTCAGGTAGCCTGCAGTCCGGCGCCTTGGTGGAATCTGCCAGCATCTCAAAATAGGCATCTTCCGGCGCGCGCTGGCACAGCAGGCTGGAAAATTCCGCTTTGGTGCTGACCACCTTGGGCCACGGCGTATCCAGCGCTGCATTGGAGACGCCGTATATTCCCGGCGGCAGCGGCCTGCCGTTGCGCTCATCCTGTTGCCAGCGGTTGGAAAACCAGATCAGGTCCTTGCCATCGCCCAGCAACAGATTGAAACCGTTATACGCTTGCGCGCCATTTCTGATCTGCTCTACATATTCTGCCGCCGACATGCTGCCGGTCAGGAAGTCGCTGACCAGTGCGCCCCTGCTTGGAGCCTCGGGGCGTTTTTCTGACGGCGCGCGGATATTGGTGATAGCCGCAAACCTGCTGGCGGGTGATGCGGGGCCGTCGTCGCTGGCGATGCCCATCCACGTGCCGCCGGCCTGCAGGTCGCGGCCTGCATAGATATGCGGCGCGTCCTGCCACCAGCTTGCGGGTGCGGCGGGGCGTTCGTAAAATTCATCGCGGTTGCCCGCGACGATCAATGGCGTTGACGGGATCAGTTTCCATGCGAAAACGATCAGGCACATGGCGGGATATCCAGGAAATATTCGCTATGGCGCGTGCTTCCGTCGGCAATCAAGGACGTTAGCGCTGAGTGCTGCAATGCGGCCTTCATCAGTGCATCAAAATCCTGCGGCACGTTTTTATAGACTTCCATCCACGTGTGCAGGCCGTTTTCCGCTTCCGGCCGGCGCTTCAGTTCAGTGGCTACACCTGTCTGCTGCGCCAATAGCTGGAGCAGTTTGCCGGCCAGTTCGATGACCTGCTGTTGATGTTGTGCCTCAGCACGGTAATAAATATAACAATCCATGTGCGCGCTTAATGTATTTATTGGGTGATGTCCAGCACCGCATACGGCAGCGGCTGGAATTCCAGTACCGGGCCATCGCTGGCGCCCAGATGGATGTCTCCGGCTTCCTGGTCTGCTACCTTCAGCTCTACCAGACACAGGCTGTGGCCAGCGTCGGTGTTTTCTGCGTTGACGATCATGCCGCAGGGCTGGCTGGCATCGCCGCCGCTGAAAACTTCGGTGCCGGCGGCGACGTCTGCAACGGGAATGCGCACGATGGACATCCTGCGCCGGAGTTTGCCCAGATACTGGCTGCGGGCGACAATTTCCTGACCCGGATAGCATCCTTTTTTGAAATTGACGCCGCCTATCAATTCAAAATTGACCATTTGCGGCACGAACTGCTCTTGCGTAGGAGCGGTGATGGTTGGAATTCCCGCCTGGATATCGCTTAGCCGCCACGTACTGGTGTTGGCCGGCTTTAACTGCGCGCTCAGCTCAGGCCAGGCCTGCATTGCCGTTTCGGCGCTGGTGATCCACTGGTAGCGGGCGATGCCGTCTGCATCAGGCATGCGGATCAGGCTGCCGTTGGCATTATCTATCTTCGCAAAAGGATGGGCAGGCAGGGTAGGGAACCACTGTTGCAGACTTGTGCCTGCCGCGATGCCGCCGAGACCCAGCACGACATACTCGGTATTGGCGTCGGCCAGCTTGGCCTTGGCCCGCAAGATAAACATCTGCAGCCGTTTTTGTATTGGCGCCTGGATGCGGCGGGATAGCTGGAGGAAGATGCCTGCATCGGTTTTCCAGGTCAGCAAGCTGGCCATCATGCGGCCCTTGGGTGAGCAGAAGGCCGCCAGCCGGGCATCGGTTGTGCCCAGACCCTCTATGTCATTGGTCAGCTGGTTATGCAGGAAACTCGCTGCATCGTCGCCGGTTGCCAGCATCAGGCCCATATCGGTCAGCGGCGCGACAAAGCCGGCTTGCAGGCTGCCATCTTGCCAGCCGGGCGCATAGCCGCTGGTTTCCGCACCGTCTTCATCCGCTATTTGTGCGCCGTGCTGCGCCAGGAATTGCTGCCAAGTCGTCATCTTTTCTCTCATAAACCTGTGGTCTTACTCAATAAACCAGTATCATTACGCTCTTGTCCGGGGCCGTTCTGGCC
>JAYSKH010000057.1:0-10371 GCA_043726505.1 Undibacterium sp.
GGCATGGCGACCAACATCCCGCCACATAACCTGACCGAAATCATCAACGGCGCGCTGCATGTGCTGCGCAATCCGACCTGCACGATCGACGACCTGATCGAGATCATCCCGGCGCCGGATTTCCCGACCGCCGGCATCATCTACGGCATTTCCGGCGTGCGCGATGGTTACCGCACCGGCCGCGGCCGTGTGGTCATGCGCGCCAAGACTCACTTTGAAGAGTTCGGCAAGGACAGCCGCACGGCGCTGATCGTTGATGAACTGCCTTACCAGGTCAACAAAAAATCACTGCTGGAACGCATCGCAGAACTGGTGCGCGACAAGAAGCTGGACGGCATTTCCGACATCCGTGATGAGTCCGACAAATCCGGCATGCGCGTGGTCATTGAACTGAAGCGCGGCGAAGTGCCGGAAGTGGTGCTGAATAATCTGTACAAGCAAACGCAACTGCAAGACACCTTCGGCATGAACATGGTGGCGCTGGTCAACGGCCAGCCTAAGCTGCTGAATCTGAAGCAGATGCTGGAATGCTTCCTGTCGCACCGCCGCGAAGTAGTCACACGCCGCACCGTATTTGAATTGCGCAAGGCGCGCGAACGCGGCCACGTGCTGGAAGGTCTGGCCGTTGCGTTGGCAAACATCGACGATTTCATCGCCATCATCAAAGCCGCACCGACGCCGCCGCTGGCGAAAGTGGAGTTGATGAACCGCGCATGGGATTCTTCGATGGTGCGCGAGATGCTGACCCGCACTGCGGCAGACAATCCAGGCGGCATTGAAGCCTTCCGCCCAGAGAGCCTGCCTAAGCATTATGGCATCCAGGCAGACGGCCTGTACAAGCTGTCCGACGACCAGGCGCAGGAAATTTTGCAGATGCGTCTGCAACGCCTGACCGGTCTGGAACAAGACAAGATCGTCAACGAATACAAAGACGTGATGGCCGAAATCGCCGACCTGCTGGATATTCTGTCCAAGCCTGAGCGCGTTACCGTCATCATCACCGACGAACTGACAGCTGCCCGCAATGAATACGGCGAAGGCAACAAGGACGTGCGCCGTTCACAGATCGAGCATAACGCTACCGATCTGGAAACTGAAGATCTGATCACGCCGCAAGACATGGTCGTGACCTTGTCGCACACCGGCTACATGAAGTCGCAGCCGGTATCCGAATACCGTGCGCAGAAGCGCGGCGGACGTGGCAAGCAGGCGATGGCCACGAAAGAAGACGACTGGATCGAGCAGCTGTTCATCGCCAATACGCATGACTACATCCTGTGCTTCAGTAACCGCGGCCGTCTGTACTGGTTGAAGGTGTGGGAAGTGCCGCAAGGCTCGCGCAACTCGCGCGGCAAGCCTATCGTCAATATGTTCCCGCTGCAGGATGGCGAGAAGATCACCGTGATCCTGCCGGTGTCCGGCGACAACCGCAGCTTCCCTGAAGACCATTACATCTTCATGGCAACCAGCCTGGGCACTGTGAAGAAAACGCCGCTGAATGATTTCAGCAACCCACGTAAAGCCGGCATTATCGCGGTAGATCTGGATGAAGGCGATTTCCTGATCGGCGCGGCGCTGACCGACGGCAAGCATGATGTGATGCTGTTCTCGGATTCTGGCAAGGCTGTGCGCTTTGACGAAAACGATGTGCGTCCTATGGGCCGTACCGCACGCGGTGTGCGCGGCATGAACCTGGAAGACGGACAACAGGTTATCGCGCTGCTGGTAGCAGAAAACGAACAGCAGTCAGTATTGACGGCAACCGAAAACGGTTACGGCAAACGCACGCCTATCACTGAATACACTCGCCATGGCCGCGGCACCAAGGGCATGATTGCGATCCAGACTTCGGAACGCAATGGCCGCGTGGTTGCAGCAACCCTGGTTGGCATCACCGACGAGATCATGCTGATCACGACCGGCGGCGTGCTGATACGCACCCGTGTGTCGGAAATCCGCGAGATGGGCCGCGCCACGCAAGGCGTGACGCTGATCGCCGTGGAAGACGGCACCAAGCTCAGCGGCCTGCAGCGCATTGTGGAAACCGATGCGGATGTGGACCCTGAACTGGAAGGCGGCGCAGAAGTTACAAACGACGTTGCTGGTGACGTTGGCGGCGATGCTGCAGACAATGCTGCAGGCGAAACCGGCGGCACGGAGTAACAGCATATGACGGGAATCATCTACAACTTCGCACCAGGCCCTGCGGTATTGCCGCGGGAGGTCTTGCAACAGGCTGCGGCAGAAATGCTGGACTGGCACGGCAGCGGTATGTCGGTCATGGAAATGAGCCATCGCGGCCCGGAATTCACGTCCATCATCACCGCCGCGCAAGCTGATCTGCGCGAGCTGCTGGGTGTTCCCGACAATTACAAGGTGCTGTTCCTGCAGGGCGGCGCGATAGCAGAAAACGCCATCGTGCCAATGAACCTGGCCGGTTTAAAACCACAACCTGCCACTGCCGACTACATCAACACCGGCTCCTGGTCGGTGAAGTCGATCAAGGAAGCGGGCAAATACCTGAACGTGAACGTGGCGGCTTCTTCCGAGGCGGACAAGTTTGCAACGATCCCGCCGCGCGACAGCTGGAAACTGACCAAGGATGCCGCCTACGTGCACATCTGCGGCAATGAAACCATAGACGGCGTTGAATACCAGTACGTGCCCGACATCAGCGCCGCTACCAATGGCGCGCCGCTGGTGGCGGACATGTCTTCGCATATCCTGTCGCGCGTCATTGATGTGTCGCAATACGGTGTTATCTACGGCGGTGCGCAAAAGAATATCGGCCCCGCCGGCCTGACGATCGTTATCGTGCGTGAAGATTTGCTCGGCCATGCGTTGCCGTTCTGCCCTTCGGCCTTCAACTGGAAGACAGTGGCGGACAATGATTCCATGTTCAACACGCCACCGACCTATGCGATCTACATCGCCGGTCTGGTGTTCCAGTGGCTGAAACGCCAGGGCGGCGTCGCGGCGATAGAGCAGCAAAACATCGCCAAAGCTGCGTTGCTGTACGATTATCTGGATTCGGGTGATTTTTATATCAACCGCATCCATAAAGACAATCGCTCGCGCATGAATGTGCCGTTCTACCTGCGCGATGAATCGCTGAACGCCGCCTTCCTGGCGCAGGCCAAAGAGCGCGGCCTGTTGCAGCTGAAGGGCCACAAATCGGTGGGCGGCATGCGCGCATCAATCTATAACGCCATGCCGCTGGAAGGCGTTCAGGCGCTGGTCAGCTTCATGCAGGAATTTGCGATGCAGCATAGCAAGTAAGCACAGTTAAGAGTCAGTAATAAATAAGTAGTTCAAGCAACCTAAGCAATTTAAGCAACTTAAGCAACTCAAGTAATCTGCCTTGATGTACCTTCCCGGCTTTTCAAAAAAGGGCCGGGATGCCGCCGGAGCGGGTATCGCAGCCTCCGGCATTGCCAACCAGGTTCACCTGCCTGTACGCATCGAATTGACAAGGCTTGCAGAATTGCCTGCCCCGCCGGCGCAAGCCACGGGGACGGCGCTAAACCAGGTGTAAATCAATGACTAGCGACAATAAACTACTGCCTTTGCGCCTGAAGATCGATGCGATAGACGCACAGATCCTGGCCTTGCTGAACGAGCGCGCCCGTGTGGCGCAGGAAGTCGGGCATGTAAAGGCAGAAACCAATGCCCCGGTATTCCGTCCGGAACGCGAAGCGCAGGTCTTGCGCAATGCGGCAGCAAACAATCCCGGCCCGCTGGAAAACGAAGATATCCAGACCATCTTCCGCGAGGTGATGTCTGCCTGCCGCGCGCTGGAAAGGCGCGTTACCGTGGCCTTCCTCGGCCCGGTCGGCACCTTCAGCGAACAGGCGGTGTACCAGCAGTTCGGTCGTGCCGTGCTGGGTTTGCCCTGTGTATCCATAGATGAAGTATTCCGCGCAACCGAAGCCGGCACTGCCGACTTTGGCGTGGTGCCGATAGAAAATTCTTCCGAAGGCGCGATCAACCGCACGCTGGATCTGCTGCTGCAAACCAGCCTCGTCATCAGCGGCGAGTTGTCGATTCCTGTGCACCACAGCCTGATGACCAAGCTCGGCAGCATGGATGGCATTGCCCGCATCTGCGCGCATTCGCAGGCGCTGGCGCAGTGCCAGGCTTGGCTGAACCAGCATTACCCGCACATAGAACGGCATGCAGTAGCATCCAACGCCGAAGCCGCATTGATGGCCAGCAAAGATGCGACGGTCGCCGCCATTGCTGGTGAGATTGCAGGCCAGCAATACAACCTGCAAGTGGTCAGCGCGCATATCCAGGATGATCCGCACAACCGCACACGCTTTGCCATCATCGGCCGCCTGCATACAACGCCCAGCGGCAAGGACCAGACTTCGCTGGTGCTGGCCGTGCCTAACAAGGCCGGTGCTGTCTACAAAATGCTGGCGCCGCTGGCAACCCACGGCGTATCGATGACCCGCTTTGAATCCCGCCCCGCGCGCACCGGCAATTGGGAATATTATTTCTATGTCGACGTCGAAGGTCATGTGATGGAAGAGCGCGTCGCCAAGGCGACTGCGGAGCTGAAAGACAACGCGGCGTTTTTCAAGGTGCTGGGCTCATATCCCTGCACCATATAAATTGTAGTAGGCAGCACGGGCACTCGGTCACACCAAACGCCCGTGCGGATGCGCTCAGGCTGACATGCCTATGCCAGGCAGCTTCAGTCTGATCGCAAGATAATTCATTTCCCCTCCGGCCTGCGCCGGAAACCTTTTGGAGTAAGCATGTCTATCAAATTCGGCCCCGAGTACGTCCGTGCAATCGCCCCTTACCAGGGCGGCAAGCCTATCGCTGAAGTGGCGCGCGAGTTCGGCCTGGATGAAGCGAAGATCGTCAAGCTGGCCTCGAACGAAAACCCGCTGGGTATCCCTGATTCCGCCAAAGAGGCAATGATCAAGGCGGCTTCCGACATAGGCCGCTATCCGGATGCCAATGGTTTTGAACTAAAGGCAACCATCACCGCCAAATACGGCGTGCCGCAGGAATGGATCACGCTGGGCAACGGCAGCAACGATATTTTGGAACTGGCTGCACACGCTTTTGTTGAGCCGGGCCAGGGCGTGATCTTTGCGCAGTATTCGTTTGCCGTGTATCCGCTGGCCACGCAAGCCGTTGGCGGCCGCGCCATCGTTGTGCCGGCCGTGGCTTATGGGCATGACCTGGATGCGATGCTGGCTGCCATCACGCATGACACCAAACTGATCTTTATCGCGAATCCGAACAATCCTACCGGCACTTTCCTGCCGGCTGCGGCGATTGAAGCTTTCCTGCGCAAAGTGCCGGCTTCCATCGTTGTGGTGCTGGATGAAGCGTATAACGAATTCCTGGCGCCGGAACTGCAATACGACTCCATTGCCTGGGTCAAGCAATACCCCAATTTGCTGGTGTCGCGCACACTGTCCAAGGCCTATGGCCTGGCAGGCCTGCGCATAGGCTTCGGCATTGCACAGCCGGGCATCACCGATCTGCTGAACCGCATACGCCAGCCTTTCAACGTCAATTCGATGGCGCAAGCCGCCGCCGTTGCCGCGCTGAACGATACCGCATTCCTGCAAAAAAGCGCCAAGCTGAACTCAGATGGCTACCTCCAGCTGACGCAGGCCTTTGATGAGCTGAAGCTGGATTACGTGCCTTCGTTCGGCAATTTCGTGCTGGTCAAGGTCGGCAATGAAGACGGCGCGGGCGCTCGCATCAACCTGGAGCTGCTGAAGCGCGGCATCATCGTGCGCCCCGTAGGCAATTACGGCCTGCCGCAATGGCTGCGTATCTCCATCGGCCTGCCGGAAGAAAACGCTGCGTTCATTACTGCGCTGAAATCCATCCTGGCGGCGGCTTAAGCATTGCTGCCGCAATTACCGCTACAGGTGCCCAGGTGAGCTTTAACAAGGTTGTTATCTTTGGCGTGGGGCTGATAGGCGGCTCTTTCGCGCTGGCGCTGAAAAAGTCCGGCGCAGCCGCACACATCGTCGGCGTGGACCGCATTCACGACTCGCTGGTGCGCGCAAAGGAGCTGGGCATTATTGACCAGGCCGCCAGCTCGGTTGCCGATGCGGTGCAAGGCGCGGATCTGATATTGATTGCTGCGCCTGTAGCGCAGACGCCGGCCATTCTGGCTGCCATCAAGCCTTATCTGCAACCTGGCATGGTGGTGACCGATGCGGGCAGTACCAAATCTGACGTGGTCGCTGCAGCGCGTGAAGTCTTGGGCGAGCAGGTTGCGCAGTTTGTGCCTGCGCACCCGATCGCCGGCCGTGAAATGAATGGCCCCGATGCAGCATTGCCAGAGCTTTACCAGGGCAAGAAGGCAGTTATCACCGCGCTGAAAGAAAACAGCGCCGAAGATGTGGCCAAGGTAGCGACTGCATGGCGGCTGTGTGGCGCCATCATCCATCACCTGACACCAGCGGAGCACGACCAGGTATTTGCCGCCGTCAGCCATCTGCCGCATCTGCTGGCCTATGCGCTGGTGGACGACATCGCCCGCAAGCCGCATGCGGACCGGCTGTTCCAGTATGCGGCCAGCGGCTTCCGCGACTTCACACGCATCGCCGGCTCTTCGCCGGAAATGTGGCGTGACATCTCGCTGGCCAACCGCGATGCGATGCTGGAAGAGCTGGATGCCTACACCGCCAAGCTGGCTGTACTGCGTGAACATCTGGCCGCTTCCGAGGGCCCGGCCATAGAAGCTATCTACGCCAATGCACAGCGCGCCAGACATAACTGGATCAGCGCGATCGAAGCGGCGGAAAAACAAAACAAGGAAGGCGGGGACTAATAAGTCCCGCCAGCATATGCGATGAGCCAAGCCAAGCAATATCCCCACCACATCGATCTGGCGCCTGTAATGCAGGTGCAGGGCACGGTGCGCCTGCCGGGGTCCAAAAGTATTTCCAACCGCATCCTGCTGCTGGCCGCGTTGGCCAACGGCGCCACGCAGATCAAGGATTTGCTGGCCTCCGACGATACGATGGTAATGCTGAACGCGCTGAACACCCTGGGTGTGCACTGGACGCAGCAGGAAGGCACGCAGGATTACACGGTACAGGGCATCAACGGTGCTTTCCCGGTGCACCAGGCCGACCTGTTCATGGGCAATGCCGGCACCGCAATCCGTCCGCTGACCGCAGCCTTGGCCGTGATCGGCGGCGATTACACGATACACGGCGTGCCGCGCATGCATGAGCGCCCGATAGGTGATCTGGTGGATGCGCTGAATGCCGTGGGCACACAGGTGGAGTACACCGGCGTGGCCGGTTTCCCGCCGCTGCACATCCGCCGTGGCCACATCCATGCGCAACGCCTGCAGGTACGCGGCAACGTGTCCAGCCAGTTCCTGACTGCGTTGCTGATGGTGTCGCCGCTGATGGCGCGCGAACATGCGGTGACGATAGACGTCATCGGCGACCTGATCTCCAAGCCCTACATAGAAATCACGCTGAACCTGCTGCAACGCTTCGGCATTGAAGTACAGCGCGACGGCTGGTCTTCATTCACCATCGCCGCCGGCCAGCAGTATGCATCGCCGGACGTGATCCACGTAGAAGGCGACGCCTCATCCGCGTCCTACTTCCTGGCCGCCGGCGCCATCGCAGGTGGCCCGATCCGGGTCGAAGGCGTAGGCCGCGACAGCATACAGGGCGACGTGCGCTTTGTAGAAGCGCTGGAAAAGATGGGCGCGACGATCACGATGGGCGACAACTGGATAGAGGCCAAGTCCAACGGCGTGCTGAAGGCCATCGACGCCGACTTCAACCACATCCCCGACGCCGCCATGACGATTGCCGTCGCCGCGTTGTACGCCAACGGCACCAGCGTACTACGCAACATCGCCAGCTGGCGCGTCAAGGAAACCGACCGCATCGCCGCGATGGCGACCGAGCTGCGCAAGCTGGGTGCGATTGTGGAGGAGGGGGGGGATTACCTGTCCGTCACGCCGCCAGCCATCATACAGCCGGCGACCATCGACACCTATGACGATCATCGCATGGCGATGTGCTTTTCGCTGGCGACTTTGGATGGTGCTGCCCGGCGCGGGGCGGCAATGCGGATTAATGATCCTAAGTGTGTGGGGAAGACGTTTCCGGATTATTTTGAGGCGTTTGCGGCCATCCGACACGAGGATTTGTTTTAAGCCATGGCGGGCTTGTGCGCTTTTTGGGTTTGCTTTGGTTTTTAGTTTACTTGTACGTTCTGTTTTGGTTTAGATTGCTGGCCGGGCCACCCCCGGCCTGCATCCACGAAGCAAACAATATTTACTAAACATCAATCTAACGATGTTGCTGCTCTACCAAGGGACCAATTTCTGATCTAGAGTTCCATAAGGCAATTTTCCAAACTGCTGAATAGCGTGCAAACCATGGGATAATGTCAAACATCCCATATCTCCCCACCACTGCGTCAATGTCCAATCATATCCCCGTCATCACCATCGACGGACCCACCGCGTCCGGCAAAGGCACCGTCGCCCACAGGGTCGCCAAGCACCTCGGCTTCCATTACCTGGATTCCGGCGCGCTTTATCGCCTGACGGCATTGTCCGCCAAACGCAAAAACGTCGACCTGACGGATGAAGTCAATCTGGCAAGGCTGGCGGCGTTCCTGCCGTGCCGCTTTTCGCGCGGCCACGTACTGCTGGATGAGGAAGACGTCACTGACTTGGTCAGGGCGGAAGAAGTTGGCGTGGCGGCATCTAAAATTGCCGTGTTGCCAGCCTTGCGGCAGGCGCTGGTGAATCTGCAGGTGTCTTTCCGGCAACTGCCGGGGCTGGTCGCCGACGGACGTGACATGGGCACTGTGATTTTCCCCGATGCAACGCAAAAAATTTATCTTACGGCAAGTGTCGACGCGCGTGCGCAACGTCGCTATAAGCAATTGATTGAAAAGGGATTTTCTGCTAATATGGAAGACTTGGTAAAGGATTTGGCTGAACGCGATGCGAGGGATAGTGCCCGTGCAACCGCCCCGCTGAAGCCCGCGCCAGGCGCATTTATCCTCGACACGTCCGATATGACGGCGGATGCCGCTGTTCAGGTAATACTGGACTTGTACGAGGCAAGTGCGGCAAAAAACGGAAATCCTACTGAGTGATTTCCGCCGGTATAGGCAGTAATGCAGCAGTTATTGCAGGTGTTTTCTGTGATTATTTCTGAGATAGCGTCGCCGGTATAAGTGCCCGTTCCAGCGCAAGGCTGGCATGGGATTGTTTAACCTAACCCAGTTATACATCGCATTGTGTGATGTTCTGGCTAACTAGAGTAATTTATGTCTACTGTTTTCATGAACCAAGATTTTGCTACCGGTGATGGCAGCTTCGCAGCATTGTTCGAAGAGTCCTTGTCACGTCAGGATATGCGTTCCGGTGAAGTGATTTCTGCTGAAGTCGTACGTATCGACCACAACTTCGTGATCGTTAACGCTGGCCTGAAGTCTGAAGCATTCATCCCAGTTGAAGAATTCAAAAACGACCAGGGCGAACTGGAAGTTAACATCGGTGATTTCGTATCCGTAGCGATCGACTCACTGGAAAATGGTTTCGGCGACACTATCCTGTCCCGCGACAAAGCAAAACGTCTGGCCTCTTGGCTCGCGCTGGAAAAAGCGCTGGAGTCTGGCGAGATCGTTACTGGTACTGTCAATGGCAAAGTTAAAGGCGGTCTGACTGTTCTGACGAACGGCATCCGCGCTTTCTTGCCAGGTTCCCTGGTTGATACACGTCCGGTGAAAGATACAACACCGTACGAAGGCAAGACCATGGAATTCAAGGTCATCAAGCTGGACCGCAAGCGTAACAACGTTGTGTTGTCACGTCGTGCAGTTGTAGAAGCTTCGATGGGCGAAGAGCGTCAAAAGCTGATGGAAACCCTGAAAGAAGGCACAGTGGTTACCGGTATCGTTAAAAACATTACCGACTACGGCGCGTTCGTGGATCTGGGCGGCATCGACGGCCTGTTGCACATCACTGATCTGGCATGGCGTCGTGTACGTCATCCTTCCGAAGTGCTGACAGTTGGTCAAGAGATCACTGCAAAAGTTCTGAAGTTTGATCAAGAGAAAAACCGTGTGTCCCTGGGCGTTAAGCAACTGGGCGACGATCCTTGGACTGGTCTGTCCCGTCGTTACCCACAACACACACGTCTGTTCGGTAAAGTAACAAACCTGACCGACTACGGCGCGTTCGTTGAAGTAGAACAGGGTATCGAAGGTCTGGTACACGTTTCCGAAATGGACTGGACAAACAAAAACGTTGCACCAAACAAAGTTGTTCAATTGGGCGACGAAGTTGAAGTCATGGTTCTGGAAATCGACGAAGAACGTCGTCGTATCAGCCTGGGC
>JAYSKH010000058.1:0-23761 GCA_043726505.1 Undibacterium sp.
GCTCGCGAAACTCGCTGATTTCTCCGCCATCCGGATGCACACCGCTGGGAGCGAGGTCATCGTTGAATAGTTCCCCGTTGAATCCTTCACGGCTGACCATAAAGCCGAGCATGAACGCCTCTTTGACCAGCGCTTCCTTTAAATCTTCTTCCGTCATGGTGTGCCTGTAAGTTGCCTGTATGTTTTTGCATATTAGGATATTTGCAGACGAGGCACCGTTAAATAACGAACTGATGCCGGCAGGCATCGATGTTGTTTTTTTATAGTGGGGGAAGGGGACGCGATGCGATAAATGCACCTGGCTGCCTTGATTTTAGGCAAGCTTTGCTTTTCCTTAAAAATCATGGCCTTAGCGGGCAGTTTTGGCACTTATCCACAGGATTGTTAACACAAGATGTGGGTAACATTTGCCGTTGTTTATTCTCTGCCTATTCTTCTACCGACAAAGCGGCCTTGATCGCCTGATCGTAATCGCACTGCACGCGCAGCCAGAAGCCGCTTTCCACACCAAAATGCAGGTCCAGTGCTGCACCGATGTCGGCGGTGATATCGGCCTTGCCGTCCAGGATCCCGTCTATAGTTTCCATTCCCAGACCAGTTGCCTGTGCTACCTGCTCCTTTGGACGGGTCAGCGGAATGAGAAAATCGTCCAGCAATATCTTGCCTGGCCGTATATCGGGTGGAATCAGCCCAGTGCTGTCAAAGTCATCATCGGAATTGTGTGACTCCATATCCATCCTTATTGTTGTCCTTGAGTGATGAAATGACGAAATGACGCGTGTCTTTCATTTGTCGTAACAAAGTGTACCAGTACCTTTATTGGTCTCTCTACTAATAAAACGGCATGTTGCGTCGATACGATTGCCTCATGGAAATGAAATAAATAGATAGTGTGTAAGGCCGGGAAAGCATATTTTCATCGGCACGCGGACGAACTGGAAATTATCTGCGGCAGCGAGCTTCGGTAGCCAGTTCACACAAGACCCGCGCCTTTAAAAGGACTAATTTCCGGAGTATGTTTCAATGTGCCAAGCCTCCAAAATAGGAGGGCGCACGAGAAAGCAGGCGAGGCCGGGTTGCGCAGATGCTTGCCGCGATCGACAGGCTTTGTTCCCAAAAAATGAGGAGACCATTTTGAATAAAAGCGCAGGCACATCCGATTCAAACTTCCTCCGGCGTATTGCTCTCGGCGATACGCTGTACCGTACGGCCCGGCGGCTGGGCAACAAGCTCGCCACGGTTGACCAGGGTGTAGAAACCAGTTACGCGCAGCTTGATGCCGATTCCAGCCGGTTCGCGCATTATCTGCTGTCGCGCGGCCTGGGCAGCGGCGACAAGGTAGCGATGATCTGCGCCAACTCCACGCAATTCCTGGTTGCTGCCTACGGTATCTTGAAAGCGGGCATGGTCTGGCTGCCGGTCAATACCATGCTGTCCACGAACGACACGCGCTACATCCTTGAGCATGCGGAAGCAAAGCTGATCGTCATGGACGATCTGTTTTACGCCAACCCGGCAACACGCGATCTGTGCGACAGCCTGGGCTTGCCCATCGTCCTGTCTGAGGTTGGGCCTAGGCAGCAACAGCCGCACATCACCTTGTCCGCCGCGCTGGAGGGCATGCCGGCCACGCTGCCCGCAGTGAACATTGACGATCAGGATCTGGCGTTGATCATGTACACCAGCGGCACCACGGGTCGCCAGAAAGGCGTCATGCATACGCATTCGTCGGTGTACTCGGCGCTGATGTCCAATGTAGCTGAGCTGGCGTATGACTTTACCGATACGACTACCTGCATCCTGCCCTTATTTCACTGCGGCCAGTTTGCGCTGTCCGGCGCCAGTGTCATTGCCGGTGCGGCGCAGGTGATACACCGCGGCTTCGATCCGCTGGCAGTGCTGGATTCGATCGAGCAGAGAAAGGTCACCACGGTGCTGTGCCTGCCGCTGATGTATGCAGCAATCGTCAATCATCCGCAGCGTGCCACACATGACCTGTCCAGCCTGCGCATCTGCACGTATGCAATGGCGCCTATGCCGCTGGTGCTGCTGGAAAGGCTGACCAAGGAAATCTGTCCGAAGTTCGGCCTCAACAGCGGGCAGACGGAAATTTTCCCTGCCACGACCTATTTCAGGCCGGAAGAGCAGTTCAAGCGCTTCGGCTGCTACTGGGGCAACCCCACTCTGGTCAATGAAGTGGCGATCATGGATGACGACGGTAGCCTGCTGGAGAACGGCAAGGTTGGTGAGATCGTGCACCGCGGCCCCAACGTGATGCTGGGGTATTACAAGGACCCGGAGGCCACGGCGGAATCGCGCCGTTTCGGCTGGCACCATACCGGCGATCTCGGCTTGCTGGACCAGGACGGCCAGGTGCTGTTTATCGACCGCAAGAAAGACATGATCAAGACAGGCGGCGAGAACGTGCCTTCGATCAAGGTGGAGGAGGT
This sequence comes from Undibacterium sp., assembly GCA_043726505.1. Lineage (GTDB taxonomy): Bacteria > Pseudomonadota > Gammaproteobacteria > Burkholderiales > Burkholderiaceae_D > Undibacterium. The sequence continues at coordinate 2,451 of JAYSKH010000058.1, forward strand.
GATACTGCGGCACCCGTCCGTCGCCAATGTGGCTGTGGTGGGTTTGCCGCATCCACACTGGTCGGAAGCGGTAGCCGCATTTGTGATCCTGAAGCCGGGAGCAGCGTGTGACCAGGCGGCGCTGGCTGAGCACAGCCGCCAGCATCTGGCCGGTTTCGAGGTGCCCAAACACATTCACTTTGTCGATGCCTTTTCAATGACGCCGACCGGGAAAATCCAGAAGAACGTATTGCGCCGGGAATACGAGGGACTGTTCGCTAGCGCCGCGCCTTAGGGTTTTGGCTACCCTGTTTACAGGGTAGCCTTAAATGGCGTCAGGCTGGTTCGAATGCTGGCAGTACGGCGCCATCCACAGAGGTCTCAAATACGAGCCTGACCGGCAGGCCCAGGCGCAACTCCGTGTGCAGCACACGCCGCAGTGGTGCTGCAATCCGTACGCCTTCCGGCAGATCCACCGTTGCAAACACATACGGCACCTGTCCGGCAAAGCCTGGGATGGCTGTCTGGTGGGTGATGGTCCAGCTATGTACGGCGCCGCTGCCGGCAACAGTGCGCCATTGCACAGCGGTGGAATGGCAGTGTGCGCACATGGGCTGCGGGTAATGGCGGCAGATGCCGCAGTCCGCACACTGCTGTATCACCAGCCTTTGCTGTTGCAACGCTTCCCAATAGGGGCGGGTGTCGATCGAATATTTTTCCAGACGCTTGTCCATGCTTGTATCTATGTTTGTATCCATGCTTATGCTCCCTTGCGCATGATGGCGATGGAGCCATCGCCCATGTCGCCGTAGCCGGTCACCAGGCCGGTTTCCGCGCCGGGCACCTGATTCGCGCCGCCGTCGCCGCGCAGCTGCCGCACCAGTTCCACGACATGATTCATGCCCACCATGTGCGCCTGAGAAAGCAGGCCGCCATGTGTATTGACGGGCAAACGGCCGCCGAGCGTTATGCCGCCATCGCGCACAAACTGGCCGCCTTCGCCTTTTTTGCAGAATCCCAGATCTTCCAGCTGGCACAGCACGATATAGGTAAAACAGTCATAGATCTCGGCAACATCGATATCTGCGTGCGTGACGCCGGCGGTTGCAAAAGCGCGGGCTGCTGCCTTGGCAATGCCCAGCCGTGTTAGTTCCGGCCTTTGCGTAATCGCCAGTGGTGAATCCGGATGCCCCTCGGCAGTCGCCAGGATGGTGACGGGTGTATGCCGCAGGTCGTGTGCAGGGGCGGCAGCACTGACAACCACGGCTGCCGCGCCGTGGCTTTCCAGACTGCAGTCCAGCAGCCGGAAAGGATCGGAGATCATGCGCGAGGCATGATGTTCTTCTATGCTGAAAGGCGTGCGCATGATGGCGTTGGCGTTGTTTGCTGCGTGGCCGCGAATGGCAACGGCAATTTCGGCAAAGTCGCTGCTGGTGGTGCCATACAGTTCCATGTGACGGCGCGCCATCGCTGCATACAGCTGCACCGGCGCAAAGGCGCCCAGCGGCATTTCAAACTCGGCAACGGTGCGGAATTGCGGCGCTTGCTGCAGACGGTCACTGGCCCGGCCGCCGCGGCCGTCACGGCCCACGCTGACCAGTACATGGCGGCAGATGCCGGCAGCGATGACTGCCTGCGCCATCTGCAATGACGATACCGCGCTTGCACCGCCCATCGGCACGGTGCCGGAAAAGCGCAGGTCGCGCAGCCCAAAATTGGTGACAAAATCTTCCGCGATGGCAGAGCCGTTGGACATGGGGATGACGCCGTCTATATCATCTGGCACTAGTCCTGCATCGCGGATGGCGGCGAGCGAGGCTTCCAGTTGCAGCGACAGGCTGCTGCGTTCTGAAATGCCTTTGCCGTACAGTGTTTCGGCTATGCCGGTGACGGCGGCGCATGGTGTGGTGCTGGTCATGTGGTTCCGTTGTTTTGATGAGGGACGAATGTGCTGGTCAAGCAGGGCCGTCAGGCGCCTGCCTTCAGTTTGCCTTCCAGCTCGTGCCGTTTTACCTTGCCTGTTGTACTGCGCGGCATTTCCTCCGCACTGATGAAGATGACTTCTTTCGGTAGCTTGTACGAGGCGATCTTGCCGCGGCACTGCGCGATGACATCTTCGGCAGTCATTGCCGGGTCAGCCTTGACGACAAAGGCCACCGGCACTTCGCCCCAGCGGCTGTCCGGCTTGCGCACGATGACGGCATCCAGCACGCGGTCACAGGCCAGCAGCACGCGTTCTATCTCGGCAGGGTAGATATTCTCTCCGCCGGATTTGATCAGGTACTTGCGGCGGTCGACAAAATCTAGCGAACCATCCGGATTGCGCACGAAGACATCGCCCATGTGGAAGGCGCCATTCCGGAAGTCCTTTGCGTTTGCTTCCGGGTTGCCCCAGTAGCCGCTGAACAGGCTGGGCCCGCGAAACGCGAGCTCGCCGGGCATACCATCCGGTACTTCGTTGTCGTCCTCGTCCACCAGCCGCACGGAGCAATACGAATTCTGCAATTTGGATAAACGCTCCGGTATCACGCCGATGGCGATGGCGCCACGGCTGGCCGGTGCGCTGCCGGTTTCGGTAGAGCCGAAAGAGTTACGATAGGGCGCCTGGTAAAATTCGGTAATCTTGGCGATCTGGTCCAGCGGCACAAGGTCGGCCATGCAGCCTATGACACGGGCCCCCTTGGGTTTCAGGCCGCTTCGGTTTAATTCATCAATGACACGGTCTATCATGCCCGGCATCAGTGTCAGGTGGCCGACCTGCTCACGTGCGGTGACTTCCACCAGCCGTTTGACATCCAGACCATCCATGACAATGACCTTGCCGCCATGCGTCAGCGTGCCGAATACAGGGTCGGTGGACACCATATGGAACAGCGGCGCCCACGCGATGAAGGTGTCGCCCGGCTGCACTGGGCTATCGATGCGCGCGATCATTCCACGCGCCACCATGGCCCGCTGACTGATCAGCGCACCCTTGGGCATGCCGGTGGTGCCACTGGTGTACAGAATGATTAGTCCGTCTTCCGGGTCCAGCCCGCTACGGTCAGGTTCGGTGGCTGCAGCGACGGCTAGCATGTCTTCATAAGTCCGGCCAAAATGCAGGCTGGCGGGAACGCCGTGATCTAAGCGCGCTGCGGCTTCAATGAAGCGCTCGGATGTGAACAACAGGCGCGGAGACACCAGCTGTATGCAATAGCGCAGCTCTTCATCTGATTGCCGCCAGTTCTGGCAGGCCAGGATGACGCCCAGCTTGGCTGCAGCCAGTTCCAGTTCTATGTATTCGGTGCGGTTTTCGGACAGCACTGCAACACGGTCGCCGCGCGCTATGCCTTGTGCAAGCAGCGCGTTGGACAGCCGGTTTACCCTGTCGTCCAGCTGTGCAAAGCTGATCTGCTTGTGTTCATCTTCCAGCGCTACCTGGTCCTTGCTGTGGCGGGCCTGCTGTGCGAACAGGTCGGCAATCGTCAAACGGCCTGCGCCGGCGACCAGTGATGCTGACGCGTGTAACTGCTTGTCTGGCATAGTCTTCTCGCTTCCTGTTTCTTCATTTTCCTGATCAGCTATGGCCAGGGCGCACCATCTGGCAGGTGGTGGGCAGCGTGACGGCCGCGGCTTCTATCTTGCGGTCTGTTCTCCAGCCATAACCGGTGGATTCTTCATCGTATTTGACGTCTTTGCCATTGACCTTGACCCAGGTCACCATATACAGCGGCTGCTGCAACTGGTGGTCTGCCTTGCGCATTTCAACTTCGCCGTTCAGGCTGTTGACCTTCATGCCTTCCATCGCAAACGCCACTTTTACCGGGTCGGTCGATTTTGTATCCTTGATCGCCTTGGCCAGCAGCGCTATGCCGGTGTAAGTTGCTGACGAAAAGTAATCGTCGTTGTACTTCTTCTTGAACGATTCCACAATTTCCTTGCCGGAAAAGGTCTCGTTGTTCGGATGCCAGTAAGGGATGGACTTCACGCGGTCTTCGCCGGCGGAGCCTATGGCACCCGCAATACCAGGGCTGCTGGCAAAGAAGGTATAGAAGGTGCTGCGCAGATTGGCTTCTTTTGATGCCTTGATCAGCATGGACAGGTCGGAGCCCGCATTGCCGGTAATGACCGTATCCGCACCGGAAGCAGCTATCTTCGCAATATAAGGCGAGTAATCTTTTACCTGGCCAAAAGGCGGCAGATCATCGCCGACGATCTGTATGTCAGGCCGTTTTGCCTTCAGGCTTTCCTTGGCGGAGCGGCTTACCTGCTGGCCAAACGCGTAGTTGGGGTTGATCAGGTATAGCTTTTTGATGCTCTTGTCTTTTTCAATAAAGGAAGTCAGCGCTTCTATGCGCATGTCCACATTGGCGTCCAGCCGGAAATGGTAGAAGCTGCATTTGCTGTTGGTCATGTCCGGGTCGCCGGCAGACGTGTTCATGTAGATTACTTCCTTGCCTGGATTACGCTGGTTGTGCTTGTTGATGGCATCAATCAGCGCCAGGCCCGCGCCGGAACCGAAGCCCTGCGCAATGTAGCGGAAGCCCTGGTCGGTTACGGTCTTGAGTGCTGTCAGCGTTTCCTGCGGACTGCCCTTGTTATCGAAACCGACGATCTCAAAGGTATTGTCGCCTGCCCATTTCTCTTTGTTGGCCAGATCAGCAATTGCCTGCCAGCTTTTCAGCACATTATTGCCGGTGACCGCAAACGGGCCCGATAGCGGGTCGATATAGGCAATGCGGATTTTTTCAGCGGAGGCGGTACCAGCATGCAGTAGGCCGGCAATGGACAAGGCGAGAATGCTGGGGCGGAAATATGAACTCATGTCTGTATCCTTTTGAATTTTTTAAAATGACGAGAAGACTGGGCAAGGGAAGGGCAGCATTAGCAGCCCCTTACTAAGCGTGTCCAGCAATTTCTGGGCGCTCTTCCAGTTCATGCCGTTTGATTTTTCCGGTCGTGCTGCGCGGCAGTTCTTCATCCGGCACAAACACAACCTGCTTTGGCAATTTGTAGTCCGCGATCTTGCCCTTGCATTCGCGTATGACGTCTTCCTGCGTCAGTGCCTGGTCGGCCTTGACAACAAACACAACCGGTACCTCGCCCCAGCGGCTGTCTTTGCGGCGCACGACGACAGCATCGGCAATGCGGTCGCAGGCCAGCAGCACGCGTTCTATCTCTGCCGGATAAATATTCTCGCCGCCGGACTTGATCAGGTATTTGCGCCTGTCCACATAATCCAGCGTGCCATCTGCATTACGCACGAACATGTCGCCCATGTGGAACCAGCCATTGCGGAAATCTTTGGCCGTGGCTTCCGGCGCTCCCCAATAGCCGCTAAAAAGGCTGGGACCGCGCATCGCGAGCTCGCCAGGCAAACCGTCTTCCACCTCGTCATCGTTCTCGTCCACCAGCCGTATCTCGCAAAACGAGCTTTGCACCTTGGATAGTTTGGTGGGCACCACGCCTATCGGTATCTGGCCCAGTGTGGCTGGCGGAGACCCGGTTTCGGTAGAACCGAAAGAGTTACGGAAGGGGGCCTGCAGCAGTTGAGTTACCTGGGCGATCTGGTCGCGTGGCACCAGGTCGGCCATGCAGCCCAGACCGCGTATGCCTTTGGCCTTGGTACCGGTGCGCCGCACTTCTTCTATGATGCGGTCCACCATGCCGGGTATCAGCGTCAGATGGCCGATTTCCTCGCGCGCAATGATCGACACCAGCTTGGGCACATCCAGCCCATCCATGACAATGACCTTGCCGCCGCTGGTCAGCGTGCCATAAGCCTGGTCCGTGGAAACCATGTGGCATAACGGCGCCCACGCGATGAAGGTGTCGCCGGCATCCAGCATGCCGTCCATGTGGCCGATCACCGCGCGCGCCACCATCGCTCGCTGGCTGATCAGCGCACCCTTGGGCAAACCGGTGGTGCCGCTGGTGTACAGGATAATCAATCCTTCTTCCGGATCGATGTCGAGGCCGCTGCCGGCTTCGTCGCTGCTGGAGGCCTTCAGCATGTCCTCATATTCGGAGTCGATATGGATGACTGTTTCCACGCCATGGGCGATACGCTGCAATACGTCTGCATAGCGTGCCGACACAAACACTGCGCGCGGCGATACCAGCCGGATGCAATGTTCCAGTTCGCCGTCTGACTGTCTCCAGTTCTGGCAGGCAAGGATTACGCCCAGCTTGGCAACCGCCAGTTCCAGCTCTACATATTCAAGCCGGTTTTCCGCCAGGATGGTAATGCGGTCGCCACGCCGGATGCCGCGCGTACTCAGTGCATTGGCCAGCCGGTTAACGCGCTCATCCAGTTCGCCGTAGCTGAAGCGGCGATGTTTGTCTTCCAGCGCCGTCTTGTGCCTGGTCCGTTTGACCTGCTGGCGAAACAAGCCTGCAATGGTCAGGCGCGCGGCGTGTTGCGTCAGCTGTATGGCTTGCGCGTTTAAGTTTACAGCAGCGTCTGTAGCAGCATTTTTTGTCTCCATATCCACCTCTTTTTATCTGTATGTGCCAACGCGCGTGCCTGGGCTGCACAGGCGGTGCAGCAAAAAAAATGAGCAGATGAAAGCGCAGTTCGGCCTGGCTCGTTGATCGTCCAGTGGGCGTACGTTAACAGCTTGCGGCGGCTGAAACTTGCGTCAAGTGGCTATGCTCCGCGCCGCAACTTGCCGGGCGCTTGCGTGTTGGCTACGCATTGCTGATCAGCGCGGGTGTTAATAATTTTTTACAACCAATCACTTGCTTTGTCGCAAATGCCATGGCATGCTGTTCCGCACATAATTCAAATTTCCGGCAGCCCTGCTCGCCGAATCCCATGGAGACAAGCGCACTGTTGTTGCACCTGCACACCGTTGCAGGGAGCTCTGCGATGCGTCATAGGAGATGTGAGATGGAATGCAAGGATGGCGAAGTGTCTGCTGGGGCCGGGGTCAAGGTATTAATTGCTGCGGATGGGCGGGATGGCAAGGTCATGCTGATCACGCCCGACAGGGTTGCGTATGCCGGCCTGCTGGGCCAGCCGCAGACCCGAGAATTCGGTTCGCTGGCAGTGTATGTATCGCTGGGTAGCCCATTCCAGCTGCGCGTGGGCAACGGCAACTGGGAAAGCGCAGAAATCCGCGTGATAGCGCCGGATACGCCGCACCAGATCAGGACTACAGACCGCCTCATCGCCTCTATCATGATAGAGGCGGAAAGCATCTGCATGGACAAGTTGCCGCATTTTCTGCAGGTTTCTTCTGCGCCGGAAAGCGCCGCGCTGATGGCAGCCAGCTTGCGCAATGCCTTTGCCGCGCTGATGGATGGCAGCGTACCGGCGGAGTTAATACGCGCAAACTTCGATCAATTTTTCTTTGGCGAAACGCTGGCCCCGCGCAGCATGGAGCCGCGCATGGCGAAAGTCGTTAATGCCATCAAAAGCCAGCCTTGCGATACGCAAGGGGCAGAGGATTTTGCGGCGCTGGTGGACCTGTCGTTTTCCCGTTTTTTGCACCTGTTCAAAAACGAGGTCGGCACGACCTTCCGCCGTTTCCGCGCCTGGAAGAGGGCACGCAGTTTTCTGTCCTACGTCAATACCGATCTGAACCTGACCGACATCGCGCTGGAAACGGGTTATCCAGATTCTTCACATTTCAGCCATTCCATCCGCCGCGTGTGGGGTTTGACGCCGAAGAATATCGTAGCCGGTTCGCGCCGCCTTGCCGTCATCATGGACGGCGATCCCTTTGTTCCTGCAAGCTACTGGCAGCAGCAGCTTCCGGCATCCTGATCACTGAGGTCCGTGCAGCCACCATCATGCCGCTACCGCCTTGCAGCTACCGCCGTGCAGCCACTTAACGCAAGCTGTCCCCGAGCGAAACTGTTAGCCTGAGGCTTTACAGTCCGCACTATGGGAGCGCAATCAATGAGTCTCGTCACACTGGAGCGGCACGGCAACATTGCCGTACTTCGCATCGATAGCCCACCGGTCAACGCGCTGGGCCCTGAACTGGTCGCGGGCTTGATAGAGCTGGTGGCGCAGTTTGATGCCGACCACTCGTATAAGGCACTGGTGCTTTGCGCACAAGGCCGCACTTTCGTCGCTGGCGGCGACATCGCCCAGTTTTCTATGCCCGGTTTCAGTACTGCTCCCTTCAACAGTATGCTGGGGCGACTGGAAAAGCTGGACAGGCCCGTTATTGCCGTGCTGCATGGCACGGTGCTGGGCGGCGGGCTGGAGCTGGCGATGGCTTGCCATTACCGTGTAGCGGTAGCAACGACCAAGCTGGGCCTGCCGGAAGTGCTGCTCGGCATTTTGCCAGGCTCGCTCGGTACGCAAAGGCTGCCGCGCCTGGTGGGCGTCAAGCTGGCGCTGGACATGATTTTGAGCGGGCGTCCCATCAGCGCCGCAAAAGCGCTGCAAAATGGATTGGTGGACCGCATCATTGAAGGTGATCTGGCTGCGGCCGGCATCGCGTATGCGGAAGAGCTGCTGGCGCAGCAGGCAGGGCCGCGCCGCACCAGTGAGCGTAAAGCGTCGATGGAAGGGCTGGAGCCGGGTTTCTTTGAAAAAGCCCATGCGGAAGCCGTCAGTAAAAAAGGGGCTTATCCGGCGCCGCAGCGCATTGTGTGCTGTGTGGAAGCAGCCGCCACTTTGGATTTTGATGCCGGCGAAGCAGTGGAGGCAAGGCTGTTTGAAGAATGCCGCGTATCGCCGCAGTCTGCCGCCATGCGCAAGCTGTTTTTTGCCGAACGCCAGGCCAACAAGATTCCCGGTTTGCCGGCCGGTTTGAAGGAACGCCCGATTGCCAGTGTAGGCATACTCGGCGCCGGTACCATGGGCGGCGGTATTGCGATGAATTTTTCCAATGCGGGCATCCCGGTAGTGATCGTCGAGACTTCGCAGCAAGCATTGGACCGTGGCCTGGAACTGGTAAAGAAAAATTACGAAGCCAGCGCCGCCAAAGGCAAGATAGGCGCGGACGAACCTGCCCGCCGCATGGCGCTGCTGACGCCTTCGCTGCGCTATGAAGACCTGGCCGGCTGCGATCTCGTGATAGAAGCTGTTTTTGAAAATCTGGATGTCAAAAAAGAAGTCGCTGCCCGTTTGGGCCAGCTATGCAAACCAAGCGCGATCATCGCCAGTAATACGTCCACGCTGGATGTGGATATGCTGGCCCAGGCCAGCGGCCGTGCGCAGGATTTTCTCGGCATGCATTTCTTCAGCCCCGCCAATGTCATGCGGCTGCTGGAAATCGTGCGCGGTGCGCAGACTGCGCCGGACGCGCTGGCGACCATCATCAAACTGGCAAAAACCATAGGCAAAGTGCCGGTTGTCTCCGGCGTATGTTACGGCTTTATCGGCAACCGCATGCTGGAACCTTATCTGCGTGAAGCGGAATTCCTGCTGATGGAAGGTGCAACGCCGTCGCAGATCGATAATGCCATCCAGTCCCTGGGTCTGCCTATGGGGCCTTGCCGCATGCTGGATCTGGCCGGACTGGACGTTGCCGCCAAGGTCGTCGTGGAGCGCGGCAAGGCCGGCGGCCTGCCTGCGGACCCGGCTTACCGCGCCGTGGTGCAAAAAATGCTGGCGCTGGGCCGCTTTGGCCAAAAGACCGGCGCAGGCTATTACCGCTATGACGGGCGCAATGCTGTGGCTGATCCCGAAGTCGGCAATATATGCACAGATCTGGCCGCGCGGTTCGGCATCCGCCGCCGCGACGATATCAGCGATGAAGAAATCATCGAACGCTGCCTGTTTCCATTGATGAACGAAGGCGCAAAAATACTGGAAGAGGGCATTTCCTACCGGCCCGGCGATATTGATCTGGTATGGGTCAATGGCTACGGTTTTCCCGACTATCGCGGCGGACCCATGCACATGGCAGACCAGACAGGGCTGGACAAGATAGTACAGAGGCTGCAGCACTATGCGCAGCTGCGCGGCAACGGGCATGGTTACTGGGATGTCGCAAAGCTGCTGGCCGACATGGCAGGCAAGGGCCAGAAGTTTGATGAGTGGCCATTGAAGTAAATGTCGCCATACCTATTGCAACCATCGAAATAACATTAAAAAATTTATAAAATATGGCAACCATAGAAACCAGTATTTCGACTGGCAATGACAGCTACAAAGCCAACCATGCCGGTATGACGGCGCTGCTGCAGCGCGTGCGTTTGCTGGAAGAGCGTACGCGGCAAGCCTCGGCAGCGTCCAAGGCGCGTTTTGAAAAGCGCGACCAACTGCTGCCTCGCGACAGGATTTCGCTGTTGCTGGACCACGGCACGCCATTCCTGGAAATATCCACGCTGACCGGTTACTGCATGGACGTGGCTGATCCCGACCGTAGCGTGCCCGGCGGCGGCATCATCGCCGGCATCGGTTATGTGTCCGGCGTGCGCTGCATGATCAGCGCTTCTGATTCCGGCATCGATGCCGGTGCCATGCAGCCGCGTGGTCTGGACAAGCAGCTGCGCGTACAGGAGCTGGCGCTGGAGAACAAGCTGCCTTATATCCAGCTGGTGGAAAGCGCAGGCGCGAACCTGATGACTTACCGCGTGGAAGAATTTGTCAAAGGCGGCAACCTGTTCCGCAACCTGGCGCTGATGTCGGCAGCGGGCCTACCTGTGGTTACCATTACGCATGGATCTTCTACCGCAGGCGGCGCTTACCAGACCGGGCTGTCGGACTACATCATCATGGTGCGCGGGCGCTCGCGCGCCTTCCTGGCCGGGCCGCCTTTACTGAAGGCTGCCACTGGCGAGATCGCCACCGAGGAAGAACTCGGCGGCGCGGAGATGCACACCGGTATCTCGGGTCTTGGAGATTACCTGGCCGAGGACGATCGTGATGCGCTGCGCATTGCACGAGACGTGCTGAGCAAACTGGAGTGGAACCGTGGCATCGCAGCCCCGGTACCGTCGCGCACCATCAAGCCGCCGCGTTATGACGCCGAAGAGCTGATGGGCATCATGCCCATGGACCACAAGCGGCCAGTGGATATGAAAGAAGTCATCGCCCGCATCGTGGATGATTCCGATTTCCTGGAATTCGGTGCGCTGTACGGCTCCGCCACCGTGTGCGGCCACGCGATGCTGGATGGTTTTCCTATTGGTATCGTTACCAACAACGGCCCCATAGACCCGGCCGGAGCGACCAAGGCCACGCATTTCATCCAGTCCTGCTGCCAGGCGCAGATACCCATCCTTTACCTGAATAATACGACCGGCTTCATGGTGGGCCGGCTGTATGAAGAGGCGGGCATCATCAAGCACGGCTCCAAGATGATACAGGCGGTGACCAATGCCACCGTACCGCAGATCACCATTTATTGCGGCGCTTCTTTTGGCGCTGGCAATTACGGCATGTGCGGGCGCGGCTTCCATCCGCGTTTCTGCTTTTCCTGGCCCAATGCCAAGACGGCCGTCATGGGCGGCGAGCAGGCCTCCAAAACGATGGCGATCGTTACCGAGGCGGCAATGAAGCGCAAGGGTGCGGAAGTGGACCAGGCCAAGCTGGACGAGTTGCAGCGCAAGATCGTCGACAATTTTGACCGCCAGATGGATGTGTTCACTACCAGCGCACTGGTGCTGGATGATGGCGTCATCGACCCGCGCGATACGCGTTCGGTGTTGTCTTATGTGCTGTCGGTCTGCCGCGAAGCGGAAGAACGTAAACCCCACAAGATGCAATTCTCGGTCGCCCGGCCTTAGCAGGACAGCAGATACCATGATGACGACAATGACGATACCGACACCATTCCATAAAATACTAATTGCCAACCGCGGCGAGATCGCTTTGCGAGTGATGCGCACCGCGCGTTCACTGGGCTTTCGCACGGTGGCCGTGTTCTCCAGCGCGGACCGCAACGCGCGCCATGTACGCGAGGCCGACCAGGCCGTGCATATAGGCGAAGCCTTGCCGGCGCAGTCTTATCTGAACATTCCTGCCATTATTGAAGCGGCCAGGCTCAGCGGCGCGGACGCTGTGCATCCGGGCTACGGCTTTCTTGCAGAGAACGCGGCTTTCGCACAGGCCTGTCGTGACGCTGGGCTGGTGTTTATCGGCCCGTCGCCGGAGGCGATCATCGAGATGGGCAATAAGGCCGGCGCCAAGCGGCTGATGATGGATGCCGGCGTGCCGTGCATACCCGGCTACCAGGGAGAAGACCAGAATGAAGCCCGCCTGTTGGAAGAAGCCGGCAAAATAGGTTACCCGGTGATGATCAAGGCTACCGCCGGTGGCGGCGGACGCGGCATGCGCCTGGTGACCGCGGCTGAGCAGTTTGCCGATGCGCTGCGCAGTGCGAAGTCGGAGGCGCAGAGCGCGTTTGGCAATCCCGAGGTTATCCTTGAACGCGCGATTCTGGAACCGCGGCATATAGAAATCCAGATATTTGCAGACCGCCACGGCAATGCCATCCACCTGGGTGAGCGTGACTGTTCCGTGCAGCGGAGGCACCAGAAAGTCATTGAAGAAGCGCCATCACCCGCCGTCGATGAAGACCTGCGCCAGCGCATGGGAGCTACGGCAGTAGCGGCAGTCAAGGCCATACGGTATGAAGGCGCGGGCACGCTGGAATTTTTGCTGGATGCACAGGGCCGCTACTACTTCATGGAAATGAACACACGTTTGCAGGTTGAGCATCCGGTGACCGAAGCCATCACAGGGCTGGATCTGGTGGAACTGCAGTTGCGTGTCGCCAGCGGTGAAGTGCTGCCAGTAAGCCAGCAGGATGTGCGCTTCCATGGGCACGCCATGGAAGTAAGGCTCTGTGCCGAGGATGCGGATGCGTCCTTCATGCCGCAAAGCGGCACGATGGCGCTGTGGCAGATACCGGAAGGCATCCGAGTGGAAGCTGCGCTGGAATCGGCCGCTGTGATACCGCCATATTATGATTCCATGATTGCAAAGCTGGTCAGCTACGGTACATCGCGCGATGAAGCGCGCCGCAAGCTCGGCGCGGCGCTGGAAGATCTGGTCGCGCTGGGTGTAAAAACCAATCAGCAATTTTTGGCCAGCTGCCTGCGGCATCCGGTCTTTGCTGCCGGCGGCGCTACTACGGCTTTCATCGGCACCCATGCGGATGAACTATTACAGAAAGATGCCGACAGCGGCGCGCGTGCGCAAGCGCTGGCGGCGATGCTGCTATATGCAGCGCCAGCTGACGGTGAGATCGTGCATGCCGCCAATTCCGGCATTGCGCATCGCTTGCCCATCGGTTTTCGCTTTGCCATCAATGCAGATTCTTGCGTTGCCAGCCTCGCCTACAACGGCAATAGCCGTTACCAGGTCGCGATAGGTGACCGACAATTTGATCTGCAATTACTGGAGCTGCAGCAGAACAAGGCACGCTTCTGCTGCGACGGATTGGTGGAAAGCGCCGCACTGGTGCGCGATGGCAGCGAGCTGCTGGTACGCTACCGCAGTGCCTCTTACCGCATCACAGACCGTTCCCATGCCGCGCAGGTGCAGCAGCGCGAGGCGGGCGGCGACGGCAAGATACGTGCATCGATGAATGCGCGTGTAGTGGCCGTACACGTCGCCGTGGGCGATACCGTCAAGGCAGGCCAGCCGGTGCTGACGCTGGAAGCAATGAAGATGGAGCATGTGCATGCAGCCCCTGTGAGCGGCAAGGTCACCGCGCTGAACGCGGCGATGGGTGACCAGGTGGCGGTGTACCGGATAATTGCCGAAATCGCGCGGGAAGAGGCCGTAGCCGCAGCATCCTGACTCCATCAAATTAGACATCATGCACGTGAGGAAAGACATGGACCCGACATCACAGGTATTGCTGGAAAAACGCGGCGCAAGCTTCTGGATCACCATTAACCGCCCCGACAAACGCAATGCCATCAACCAGGAAGTTATCGCCGGCATCAGCGAAGGCTACCGGCTAGCCCATGCAGACAATGAAGTGCGCGCTATCGTGCTGACGGCTGCAGGTGACAAGGCCTTCTGCGCCGGCGCCGATCTGCAACCGGGCAAGGGCTTTGTGTTCGATTATGCCAAACCAAACAGCGACTACGCCGACCTGCTGCGCCTGTCGCAAAATGCGACACTGCCGGTGGTAGCGCGCATCAACGGCGTGTGCATGGCCGGCGGCATGGGTTTGCTGTGCATGGCAGACATGGCGGTGGCGGCAGAGCATGCACTGTTCGGCCTGCCGGAAGTGAAGGTCGGCGTTTTTCCGATGCAGGTGCTGAGCCTGCTGCAAAATCTGGTGCTGCCGCGCGTGCTGCGCGAATGGTGCCTGAGCGGCGAACCCTTTGACGCCACATCTGCAATGGCAAATGGCTTGCTGAATTACGTCGTGCCGGCGGCAGAGCTGGACCAGAAAACCGAATGGCTGCTGGCCCGCCTTACCGATAAATCACCGACCGCGATACGGCGCGGTAAGTACGCAATGCGGGCATTGCAGGCAATGTCTTTCGACCAGGGTATCGCTTACACCGAAAGCCAGATTACCTTGCTGGCCCTGACCGAAGATGCAAAGGAAGGCCTGGCCGCCTTTAACGAAAAACGCAAACCCGTCTGGACCGGGCGCTGACAGCGCCACGGCCAGTACAGCAGACAGGAACAGATATGACAGAGTCCAAAATCATCCGCATAGGCGGCGCTTCCGGCTTCTGGGGCGACAGCTCGGTCGCCGCGGAACAGCTGGTAACCGGCGCGCCCATCAACTACCTTGTATTCGACTATCTGGCCGAGCTGACAATGGCCATACTCGCCTCCGCGCGCAGCAAGAAACCGGAAATGGGATATGCCACGGACTTCGTCGATATTGCGATGAAAAGCGTGCTGCCGGAGATAGCGCGGCGCGGCATCAAGGTGGTGGCCAATGCCGGCGGCATCAACCCCAGAGGCTGCGCCGACGCGCTGGCTGCGCTGGCACAGGAAATGGGTGTCAGCCTGAAGATTGCCGTGGTGGAGGGCGATGACGTCAGTGCGCAGCTTCCTGCCTTGCGCGAAGCAGGTCAGCAAGACATGTTCAGCGGCGAGGCCTTGCCGGCAAAGGTACTGAGCGCCAATGCCTACCTCGGCGCCTTGCCGATTGCACAGGCCTTGCAGGCCGGTGCAGACATTGTGATTACAGGGCGTTGCGTCGACAGTGCCGTCACGCTGGGCGTGCTGATGCATGAATTCGGCTGGAAGTCCGGTGATTACGACCTGCTGGCAGCAGGCAGCCTTGCAGGCCATATCATAGAATGCGGCTGCCAGGCGACCGGCGGCCTGCATACCGACTGGGAAGAGGTGCCGGACTGGGCCAACATCGGTTATCCGGTGATTGAATGCCACGCCGACGGCAGCTTCGTCGTGACCAAGCCGGAAGGCACGGGCGGCCGCGTGCTGGCAGCGGCAGTTGCCGAGCAGATGCTGTACGAGATCGGCGACCCTGCCGCGTATATGCTGCCGGACGTGGTCTGCGATTTTCGCGATGTGCAGATACAGCAGCATGGCAAGGACAAGGTGCTTGTAACTGACGCACGCGGCATGCCGCCTACCGACAGTTATAAAGTGTCCGCCACGTGGATGGACGGCTACCGCTGTGCTGGCACCATGGTCATTATCGGCATTGATGCGGTAGCCAAGGCACGTCGCACAGGTGAGGCCATCCTGGAGCGCACGCGCGGTATCTTCCGCAAACTGGGCTTGCCGGATTACAGCGCCAGCTATGTGGAAGTGATCGGCGCCGAAACCCAGTACGGGCCGCATTCACGGACCGTGCATGCGCGTGAGGTGATGATGCGCGTCGTGGTCAACCATACGATGAAACAGGCGCTGGAAATCTTTGCGCGCGAGATCGCGCCGGCAGGCACATCCTGGTCGCCGGGCACGACCGGCCCGGCTTTGTCGCGTCCCTCTGCATCGCCGCTGATCAAGCAGTTTTCTTTTACGCTGCCAAAGCGTGCCGTGTCCATCCAGGTCACGCTGGAAGGGCAGTCGCATGCGGTGCAAGTGCCGCTGGAAGGCGGGTATCAGGCTCCGCCGGTTGTGGCAGAATCCAGCCAGGCCTTGCCTGGGGTGGCGGTAGAAGCAACAATGGAGGTGCCGTTGCTGAAGCTGGCTTATGCGCGTAGCGGCGACAAGGGTAATCTGTCCAACATCGGTGTTATTGCGCGCAAGCCGGAATATCTGCCTTTGATCACTGCAGCGCTTACGCCGCAGGCAGTCAAGTTTTACTTCGCACACATGGTCCATGGTGAAGTCCGGCGCTATTTGTTGCCAGGCATACATGCGTACAATTTCTTGCTGGAAGATGCATTGGATGGCGGCGGCACGGCTTCAATGCGCATGGATCCCTTGGGCAAAGGCATGGGGCAAATGTTGCTCGATATACCGGTAGCGGTGCCTGAAAGCATTGCGAGAAGCCTGTAACCGCCACGTGCGTTGCCTGGCGGCAGCGCTTTACCTCCTCAAGTCTTACAAGGATGTGGCTTTGCTGCTTATGCATGGATTTGATACACCTCTCTACTATGATTAGATACTCATAAGCAAGAGGTGGCCATCATGTTTTGCGGATTTTCACAAACCAAATCCTTATCCTTTTATGCCGATCAGCTGGACGTCGATTTGATCGCGGTAGAAGGAATGCAGGCGGCTGACCCTATTAATAAAGGCTTCGCCGCTCCTGGTGCCAGGCACTGGCTGCTGCAGATGATTGATGCCAAACATCTGGCTGCCGTCAATGTCAAATGGTGCTGGCAGTCCGGTGTAGACAGAGACAAAGGAGAGGAAGCATCCATCACGGCAAACCGTAGCCAGCTGCAGGACCGGTTTTATGCCGGGCTGATGCGTAGCGGCCGGGTAGTCGTGCCAGCGGACGGCTGGTTTGATTCCAGCCTGCATGAAGGTTTCAAGCCTGCACTGAATTGCAAGCGCAGCGGGCAGGCAATGTTTCTCCCTGCGCTGAGCAACCACGTATTCGGGGATCCGAATAGCGACAGAGACGGCTTTGTCATCATTGTCAGCGCACCTGGAAAACTGAAAGGGTCCGAATCCGAACGGCCTGTGGTCCTGAACCGTGCAGAAGCGCTGACATGGATGAGCCGCAATATTTCCCATCAGCAGGCGCTGCGCATGATACAGGAACATCCGCTGGATTTGCCGGTCATGGTGCGCAAGGAGGCTGCTTTGGGCGAGCGACATCAGGGAATGCACGCAGAGCTGTAGCGGCCTAGCGGCCATCTGACAGTCCTTAACGAGGTGGCTCAGTGAAGGTGCGGGGCCGCCGCATCCGCATATTCATCGCCGGCCTGCAGGGCCTCATCCTCAGTATCGTAGACACCGGCATCTTCGTTGTGAACGATTTCGCCATCCACTTCTACTTTTACTGTCCAGCCGCCGCCAGATTCAGCGGTGGTTAGCCTGACGATGCTATTTCTTAAACTTTTGGTTACTATCATCGTGCCTCCCGGAGTCGCTTTCATACCCAATTCTAGGCGATGCAGACCATACCAACCATATTAACCATGCCACAGCGCACGCAGATGCAGAATACGCATAAGCCGCATATATCTTAGTCTAGCAACGAATCCTGCCGGTGCGGATCGCGCATCTCTTCTATGATATTTTCAGAAGGAGGGCCGGGCGGGCTGTCCATGCGATGCACTTGCACCACGGAATAATCATTGGTTGCCAGGCACTGCCAGAAATGCACATGAATGCTTTCATAGTCTCCCTGGCGGGAGCGTTGCAGAAAGGCTGAGGGCAGCGCCATCAGACAGCCGTTGACGATAGGTTCAAATTGCTGGATGGCAGACAGGGGTAACGTGTCCAGCCTGTCCATGACGGAGTTTTTTAGATACGCCTTAGCGTCGGCCTCGGTGGCAAACCGGTCCGGAAACTGCTTGGATAACACCCAGGACGCCTCTTCCCAGTTGCCGCTTTCAAAGAAATATTTACGCTCCACTTTTTATTGCCTTCCCCCAACTTAGAAATCAATGGCAATACCGCATACCGCGCTCTGTTGACGTTTCAGTTTTTAATTATTATATCTGCTTCGCAATCTTGTGTTGAAGGCTAATGTCATCCGTATCCGACAAAAGAGGCGGCGCAACACCGATATCGGTGCCTGGAACATTCCTCTATGATTATTAGCCTCAACAGCAGGGAATTTTAGTTGTGGATGGAGTTGAGATGATTTGCAAGCAAAAAAGCAAAGAGGAAAAGATGGCTGATTTTATCTTGATCAAAGAGCGTCGTTCCGCTCTTACGCCCGCCAAACCGGGAAAACAATGGGAAGACCGCGTTGCCGGGGCCGACGCGATTGAACGCGAGGAAAAAATTCCCGAAGCTAAAAATTATGTCCCGGAGAAACGGCGCCGTACCGACAGCAATAAATTAAATTAATTTGCTGCTGAGTATCCTGTCTCTGCGAAAGAATTAGCGCGCCTTTTCCTACAGGCGTGCAGTCGGTGCGCTTATGCATGCGGGCCGGGCAATATTTTAAGCTGGACTCCTAGGTAAGCCTTCAGGTCCGGCATGTTGATTGCGCGGCGGGGCTGATACCGTGGAGACCATCATGCAAAAATTGAAATCACTTATTGTTCTCGCTTCGATGCTGGCACTGGGTGCGGGCGCTCAGGCGCAGACCACCGGCAATACCGGTAGCTCGACTAATACAGGCACTGGCGCAAGTAGCACCACTGGCGGCCTAGGGACTGGCCCCACAGGCAGCACGCTGAACGGTGCTTCAACAACGGGCGGCGCGGCAAAGAAGGGAGGCCTGAATTCGACCAGTGCAACGCCCAATGCAACTTTACCTTCGACTTCCACATCGGCGTCAATGTCCGGCACCACCGCCGGACAACGTAACCAGACCGGTAGCCGCGATCCGAATTCGACGGCCAACACCAACAATAATCGCCAGCAATCGCGCAACAACCAGCAGACCAATTGCGATTCACCGCAGATGACGACTGCAATGCGCCAGCAAAATAATTGTGACACAGCAAGCCCCGTTATTACCAATACGCCCAACTCCACCCATCCGCAATAAGCGAAAGCCTTGTCGTCGCAGCGTCGGGTTCGTTTGATAGCGAGGTGGCACGCGGTGACACACGGTGACACGAGGTGACAATTAGGCAATCTAAAAAGGGCAGGCGCATGAAGTGATTCCCAGTGACTCACTGCATGCGTCTGCCTGTTCTCCTACGCAAGTTTCAATGCCATCCTACATGGCGTTTATCCCATTTTGTCCTACCATGGAAGTTCCATCGGGAGCGACCATGAATCTCGCCACAACGGCTATCCAATTGACGCTGCGCCATATAGGCGCCATCATCCTCGTGTTGACGATGGCGGCCGTTGGCTTTCTGTTATTGGCGTCACCGGACGGTATTGCGGCTGGCAACCCGCTTGCGCCGGCAGGCAATGCGCAAATCAGTGCGCAAGATAGACAATTCCTTATTTCCGCCGCGCAGGCCGACAATGCAGAAATCGAGGCAGGCAGAGCGGCTCATGCCAACGCTGATTCTGATGCGGTAAAAAATTTCTCTGCGCAGATGCTCGATTTTTATACGAAGCTGGCCGAACGTTTGAAGCAGCTGGCATCTGCCAAAGATGTTCAGTTGCCTGACCAGCCAAGCCGGCAGCAGCTGACCGCCATCGAAAAAATCAGCGGCCTCGGCGCCAAAAATTACGATAAGGCTTATGTTGCTGTGGCGGGAGTCGCGGAGCACAAAGATGCTGTCGCCTTGTTCAGCAAAGCGTCCCGCGTAGCAAGCGACCGCGACGTCAGGTCGTTTGCTGCCGAAACGCTGCCCGTGCTGAAACACCATCTGGCGATGGCGCAGGACCTTCAACTGAAGGTAGGAATGCCTTGATCAGCCCGTGGATGCCGCAAATAAATTAAAAAGGGATCGTTTCCTACACATCGCGGTAAGCCGCGCCGATGCGCGTGGATGAATCTCCAAATTATGCTTCTCCTTGCATCTTTCAGATGCAGTGACGTGTCTTAAAGCACGTCATATTCAGTCGCTGTTAGCCATCGCCAATGAGGGAGAATTACCATGCCAAACGTCGCCGTACAAGATGCCGTCACTTTGTTGAAAGCTGACCACCGCGAAGCCGAAGATCTGTTTAAAAAATACGAAACCGCCAAGGACGCCGGCAAAACGGCGGAAAAACATGAAATCGCGCGCAAAGTATGCGCAGCGCTGTTGATTCATATGGAAATAGAAGAAAACATTTTTTACCCCGCTGCGCGCGACGCTACCGGCGACGATGACAAACTGAATGAAGCCGAAGTGGAGCACAACGGTGCCAAGGAACTGATTACGCAGCTGGGTGACATGAAGCCGGATGATCCGATGTTCGACGCCAAGGTGAAAGTGCTCAGCGAGCAGATTGAACACCATGTCGAGGAAGAGGAAAACGAACTTTTCCCCGAGGTGCAGGACAGCGATCTTGACCTGGATGAGTTGGGCGAGCAGATGGCTGACGCAAAAGCAGCGCTGCAGGAGCAGCATGGCATGTAGGCAATGTGAAAGACATTGATGAAGAAAAAGCGGCCGTGAGCCGCTTTTTCATATAGGCGCTACAAGGTAGGACAATTTTTTATTTCTCGCTGCACACGATGCTGGTTTTGTTAAACAAGCTTGTCCAGCGTAATCGGCAGATCGCGTATGCGTTTGCCGGTGGCGTGGTATATCGCGTTCGCTACTGCGGCTGCTACACCGACAATGCCGATCTCGCCTATGCCCTTCGCGCCCAGAGAATTGATCTGCTCATCATGTTCCTCCACCACCGTAATATCGATATCGCCGATATCGGCGTTGACGGGCACATGGTATTCCGCCAGGTTGGCGTTGACGGGACGGCCGGTGCGCAGGTCGATTTCGGTTTTTTCAAACAGCGCCATGCCCAGGCCCCAGACGATGCCACCCATCAGCTGGCTGTGGCCGGTCTTGCGGTTCATCAGCTTTCCTACACCGTAAGCGCCTACGACGCGTGGCACGCGGATGATGCCCAGATCCGGGTCCACCAGCACTTCTACAAATACCGCGCCGAAAGAATGCATGGCGAACTGCTTTTTCTCTTCACCTGGCGCGACATCGCTTTCTGCCTGAACCGGTGCACCGCCATGGCGGGCGATGACGGCGCTCATCTGCTCCCGCCTGTCCGGTGCAGAACGCAGGAACAGCCAGCCTTTGTCTGCGTCGATATCACTTTCCGCTACGCCATGCAGCGGCGAACTTGCATCACTTACTGCCATCGCCACTACTTTAGCGCGCACTGCACCGGCTGCCGCATGCACAGCCGGGCCGACGCTGGCAACTGTCTGCGAGCCGCCTGAGACTGGTGCTTCCGGCATCAATGTATCCCCCAATTCGAAACGTACTTTTTCCACCGGCATGCCTAATGC
>JAYSKH010000059.1:0-4143 GCA_043726505.1 Undibacterium sp.
TCCTGCTCGACCTGCAAATGCCGGATATGAACGGTTTCCAGGTCATGGAAGAATTGAAGCAGATAGAACCGGATGGTTATTTCCCGGTACTGGTCATTACTGCCCAACCGGGACACAAGCTGCGCGCGTTGCAGGCGGGCGCCAAAGATTTCATCAGCAAACCCTTTGACCTGACGGAAGTGACGACGCGTATCCAGAATATGCTGGAGGTGCGCCTGCTGTACGGCCGTCTGGGAGATTACAACAAGGTGCTGGAACAGACGGTGCTGGATCGCACTGTGGAGCTAAGGCGCTTTCGCAAGGCGATGGACTCCACCGCAGATGCCGTCTTTTTGCTGGATAGGGAGCAGTTTGCCATTGTCGATGTTAATTCCGCTGCCTGCCACATGCTGGGTTACCTCCGCGAGGAATTACTGCAGCTCAATCCGGTAGCGCTGGGCAAGCACAGCAGGTCGCAACTGGAAGCAATATACGACCGTATCATTGCCAATGGCGGAGAATCGCCGGGCACGTGGGAAATGGAGTTGCAATGCAAGGATGGTTTTACTGTAGAAGCTGAAATACACCTGCAAGCCTTGCTGTCGGGTGGGCGCTGGATCATGGTGGCCGTCGCGCGCGATATCACAGAGCGTAGGGCAACTGAACTTCGGTTGCAGCAACTGGCACACTACGATCCACTGACGGGCCTGGCCAACCGAACGTTGCTTTATGAAACGCTGCAAAAAGGTCTGGTGCAGGCCGCCGTCCGGCAGCGGCAGCTGGCAGTGCTGATCATCGATCTTGATTATTTTAAGAACATCAACGACACGCGCGGTCATGCAATAGGAGACGAGCTGCTTCGCCAGTTCAGTCACAGGCTTATGCAGTGCGTATCCGTCAGGGATACGGTGGGGCGGATCGGCGGCGACGAGTTTGCGTTGATTCTTTCCTTGCCGCTCAAGCACGAAGATGCGGCAATGGCTGTCAGCCGGATAAGGGATGCAATGCGGTTGCCGTTTAAACTGCAGGGATACGAAACTGCGGCAACGGCCAGCATTGGCATTGCAATGTACCCGGACGATGCATCGGACGCAGAAACATTGATGCGCTATGCAGATACAGCAATGCACCAGGCCAAGGAAGCTGGGCGCGACACGTATCGCTTTTTTACCGCGGCAATGAATCTGCGGATATTGCAGCGGCTGGATCTGGAAAACGCATTGCGTAGCGCGATCGATAATAAGGAATTCATGCTGTTCTACCAGCCAAAGGTCCAGCTGCGTACGGGCCGCATCGTTGGCGTGGAAGCGCTGATCCGCTGGAATCGTCCTGGCATCGGCGTGGTGTCGCCTGGCGAGTTCATTCCTGTACTAGAAGAGACGGGCATGATTTTGCAGGTGGGACAATGGGTCATCGCTGAAGCCTGTCGGCAGATTGCGCGGTGGTCCATGTCAGCAGTGGGGCCAATCTCGGTCTCAGTCAATGTCTCCAGCCGCCAGTTTGTCGAAGGTGATCTGGAATCGGATGTCGTCATGGCATTGCGCGACAATGGCGTTGACCCCGGTTTGCTGGAGCTTGAACTGACGGAAAGCTCTCTGATGTCGGATGCCAAAAAAACGATAGAAGTATTGCATCACCTGAAAGCGCTTGGCGTGGAGATTTCTGTGGATGATTTCGGCACCGGCTACTCCAGCCTTGCGTACCTGAAACACTTTCCGCTGGATAAGCTGAAAATCGACATCGCGTTCATCCGCGATGTAACGACCAATCCGGACGATGCCGCCATTGCGCTGGCTGTCATCAACATGGCGCACAGCCTTAAATTGCAGGTAGTGGCGGAAGGCGTGGAAACTGAAGCGCAGCTAGCCTATCTGCGGCGCCACCGCTGCGACCAGATACAGGGCTATTATTTCAGCAAGCCGGTCGCTGCGCAGCAGCTTGAACAAATGTTGAATGATGAGAAATGCCTGCCGATGGAAAGCATTGCCACGCAGCCGCAGACGCTACTGATCGTTGACGACGACATCAATGTGCTGGCTGCGCTGAAACGCATGCTGCGTTATGACGGCTACCGGGTTTTAACCGCGTCTTCACCTTCCGATGCGTTTGAACTGCTGGCGCTCAATGCCGTGCACCTGGTGTTGTGTGGTCAACGCATGCCGGGCATGAGCGGTACCGATTTTCTGGATAGGGTAAAAAACATGTATCCGGATACCTTCCGGATTGTGCTGGCGGGATATAGCGACCTGGAATCCATCATGGATGCGATCAACCGCGGCTCCATTTATCGCTTCTACACCAAACCGTGGGACAACAAGATACTGCGTACTAATATCCGGGCCGCATTTCTCCATTACTGGCAATTGCACGGTATGGAAACGGATTCCGGCGACCTGGCAGTGCTGCCGGAGGATGATGAAATCATGGTAAAGCTGATGTAGTGCGGCCTGGCGCCGTTTTTGTGCGGTTGCCGTGTATGTGCTAGCTGCGGTCAAAAGGCAGCAGCTTTTTCTTTGTCATGATCAGATCGGTATTGCGTGAAATTTGGGTGAAGTGGTGAAGTGGTGAAGTAGTGAAGTGGATACGCTGCGGGATCAAATTGAGCAAAAAATAAAAAATGATGTAACAAATCCTGGTGAATGGGGACTTAACGATAAGAACCCGTTTTTTGCGGGATTTATAGATAAATATCATCAGGAGGTCATCATGCTCACTGCGAATCTCAATGCCAACGCCAGCGCCGCTGGAGTTGACGAAGGCCGCTCCGCCGGCGCGGCTCCCGGTCCGGTTCAGTTGATCGATGCGCTAAATGGCGTATTCGGCAAGCATGCCGGCGCGAGGGCATCGCATGCCAAGGGTTTTTGCGCACGTGGCGAATTTACGCCCAACAAGGATATTGCGCGCTTTGTCGGCAGCAAGCTGTTTTCCCAGGGTACGATAGCAGCGTCGCTGCGCTTTTCCATTGGCGGCGGCAATCCTGGCATATCCGACAAAAGCCGGACCGTGCGCGGCTTGTCCGTCAGGCTACAGGATGAGTTTGAAACGTATGACCTGGTACTGATTTCAGAACCTGCCTTTTTTGCGGCAACGCCGGAATCCTTCGTCAGTTTCCTGCAGGCCCGCGTGGCCGATCCGGCCACAAAAAAACCCGATCCTGAAAAAATCGCTGCCCACAATCTGCGTTTTCCCGAAGGGAAGATACAACCGGGGTTGCTGGCCTCGCACGCTGCACCGGCATCGTATGCAAGCACTGCGTATTTTTCAAACAACGCATTCGGATTCCGTGACAAGGCGGACACGCTGCGCTGGGCCAGGATACTCGTCGAGCCGGCGGCCGGCGTGCACTACCTGAGCGAAGAACAGGAAAAAAACATGCCCGACCTGTTTCTGGAAGAAGAACTAAAGGCTAGAATCGCTGAAATGCCGGTTGAATTTACGCTGTATGCACAGTTGCCTGCTGTAGGCGATTCGTTGAACGACCCCAGCCAGGTATGGCAGGGAAACGAGCGTGTCGCGCTAGGGACATTGCGGGTCAAGAGCATCGTGCCGCAAGATGCCTGCGATACCAAAGTGTTCCTGCCGCTGCAGTTACCGCAGGGTATAGAGGCATCTGATGACCCGATATTAAGGGCAAGGGCGGCGGCTTATGCGGTGTCCCTGAAGAGAAGAACGCAATAAGGGTAGGCGTTGTGGCAGACAATAATAATACAGGCAGCATGCCGGAAACGATGTCGAGAGCGGCCTTTGTCAATGCCGTGGCCGGGCATCGCCCGTTTTTGCTGAGGATCGCCAGGCTGCAGCTGTATTCGCAGGCCGAAGCCGAAGACGTTGTGCAAGAGGCGCTGATCGCGGCGATCAGCGGCTGGCAGTCGTTTGCAGCAAAGTCGTCGCTGCGCAGCTGGTTGACCGGCATCTTGCGCTATAAGATCATAGATCAGATCCAGAGCCGCCGCCTCGACATGCAGCGCCATGCGGCGCTTTATCCAGTGGAGGAGGGGGACGCATTCGACGGCTTTTTTACTGAAGACGGCAACTGGGATCCGGCCACCTTTGTTTCCACTGCCTGCCCGGAAACCGCGGCGACGCAGACCCAGCTGATGGATCTGGTGGAAATATGCATGAACAATTTGCCGGAGGCCAGCGCCCGCCTGTTTCTGATGCGCG
>JAYSKH010000060.1:0-27530 GCA_043726505.1 Undibacterium sp.
ACCTCCTGTTTACCTACAGGCTGCACACACTGACGAAGCAGGCCGACCGTGGCACAGACGCTCTCTACCAGGACAAACTGGGGCTAGGCCTGAGCGAATGCCGCGTGCTGCTGACTGCGGGATTTTTTAGCCCGGTGTCGGTCAAAGACCTTGCAGCCCGTGCCAATCTGGATAAAAGCCAGGCTAGCCGTTCCACAGAGGCCCTGATCAAGAAAGGCCTGCTGGTGAAGGAGCCCAATCAGCAGGATGGCAGGGGAGTGGTGATCTCGCTGTCCGGCGAGGGCGCAGGCGTGTACCGTAAATGCATGGCGCTTGCGAATCGCCGCAATGAAGATTTGCTGTCGGTGCTTGATGAGGAAGAGCAGAAAGCTTTTGCCGTGGCGCTGGAAAAAATCATACAGCAGGCGCAACGTCTGAATGAGTAGCCTGCAGAGCCAGCATCGGCAAGCTCACCGGCCCGGCAAGGCCCAGGGCTCTGCCGGTTAAGCCCAGGTAAAAGTTTTATCAGGAACCCAGTTCGTAGCTATACAGCCCCGCGTTGCGCGCGCGCTGCCTCACCAGCCCCAGCACGGCATCAATAAACGGCGTGTCCACGCCGACAACCTTGCCCAGCTCATGTCCCACGCCGAGTATTGCGTCTATCTCCATCTGGCGGCCGGCTTCCAGGTCTTGCAACATTGATGTCTTGAAAGCGCCTAGCTTGCGCGTCATCGTCATGCGTTCGGGCGCACCTACCGGCAATATGATGTTCAGCTTTGCGGCGATGGCCTTTGATTCTTCCATGATGGACAGCACCAGCTGATGGGTCAGCGGATCATCAAGGATTACGTCCATCGTGGAGGAGGTTAGTGCACTGATCGGGTTCATCGTCATATTGCCCCACAGCTTGGTCCATATCTCCTGCCGGATGTCGTCGGTGATCTTGACCTCAAAGCCCGCGCTGGACAGTAGTCCTGCAACCAGTTCCAGGCGCTCGCTGCTGCTGCCGTCGGGTTCGCCGACTGTCAGCTGGTTTCCCAGGCCGCGGCGTATCGTGCCTGGCTGCGCAATGGATGAGCCGAAGTAGATCACACAGCCCACTACTTGCGCGGGCGGCAGATAATCCGCCAGGTTATGGGCAGGGTCGGCTGTGCGCAGCCAGGTGTTGTCATACTCGCCCTTCAGACCGGCCATGAACCACCATGGAATGCCGTTCATGGCCGGCACAATGACGGTATCTTTGGAGATCAATTTTTGCAGCTGGTGCGCCGACTCAAAAAGCGCCGGCGCCTTCAGGCACAGGAAGATGATGTCCTGCGGCCCCAGTTCTTCTGCCGAGGCAGTGGCGATAGGGTGGGTGACGGTTTCCAGCTCTTGCTCAATCAGATGCAGGCCATCCGCCTGGATCGCTTCAAGATGCTTGCCACGCGCCAGGATGGAAGCCTTGATGCCGGCCCGCTCCAGTTTGACGGCGATCAGTCCGCCGATAGCACCGGCGCCCACTACCGTTATTTTGAGGTCTTTCATTACTGCTCCTAAGTTGCGTAGCTGTTGTCTGTGCGGTTTGCCTTGCGTATCAGCGCGGCCAGTATGCCTGCGCCAGCTTCATGGTCAGGATGGAACTGCAATGCATCCCTGGTTGATTTGATGCAGACTTCCTGCGGAATCCGTATGGCGTTGCCGCGCATGGAATCGGTTGCCAGCTGGATCTCACAGGCCCTGTTCAGCGTCCACAACAAAGAGAACGCATGCGAAATTGACACGCCGTGTGCCAGCAGCCCATGGTTGCGCAGTATCAGCAGCCGCCTGTTGCCCAGCGCCTGCAGCAGGCGCGGCCCTTCGTCGTCATGGATCGTGATGCCTTCAAAATCATGATACGCAATCATATCGTGTAATTGTGCCGCATAAAAATTGGTGGCTTGCAGGCCGTTTTCCATACACGCTATCGCCAGCCCTGCTGTGGTGTGCGTGTGCATGATGCAGTGTGCGTCTTCCAGCGCAGCATGGATGGCGCGGTGCACCACATAACCTGCGGGATTGATTGGAAATTCGGTATTGCCGATGATGTTGCCATCCAGGTCTACCTTCACCAGATTGGATGCCCTGACTTCATCGTAGGCCAGACCAAAGGGATTGATCAGAAAATGCTTGTCTGGACCAGGTATGCGCACGGTAATATGGTTAAAGATCAGCTCGCTCCAGCCCAGTGCGTGGAACACGCGGTAAGTGGCTGCCAGTTCAATACGCAGACGCCATTCGCTGTCGCTGCACCAGTCAGGCTTGCCGGCCGTTGATATGGGAAGCTCATGCATTTTTGTTTCCGTCCACAGTGTGCAGCGCCTTTTTCAGTGCCTGCGCGAACGCTTCATTTTCGGCGGCCGTACCTACCGAGATACGTAGCCATTCCGCGAGTCCGTAGACGCCCACCGGGCGGACGATAATGCCTTGCGACAGTAACGCCTGGTACACAGCATTTGCCTGAGGTACGCGGATCAGCAGGAAGTTGGCATACGAAGGCACATATTCTATGCCCAGAGCACAGACCGAACGGACTAGCTGCTGCAATCCTTCCCTGTTGCATTCATAAGTGCGTTGCAAAAATTCGCCGTCCTGCAACGCGCCGATTGCAGCCGCCTGCGCAACGTTGCTGACGTTGAAGGCTTGCCGGATGCGGTTCATGTAGTCGGTGATCTGCGGTTGCGCAATCGCATAGCCTACCCGCAGGCCCGCCAGGCCATAAGCCTTTGACAGCGTGCGCGACACGATGAGGTTAGAATATTTCCTTACCCATTCCACGCTATCGAAACGCAGTTTCTGCGGCAGGTATTCGTTGTAGGCTTCATCCAGCACTACCACGACATGCGCAGGCACCGATGCGAGGAAGCATTCTATATCGGCAGCGGGCAAAAAGGTTCCTGTCGGATTGTTGGGATTAGCAATGAAGATCAGACGCGTATCAGACGTCACTGCGGCCAGCATCGCTTGCAGATCGTTGCCGTATTCTTTTGCCGGGACGACAATCGCTTTGGCACCTACACGCTGTGTGGCCTGCGCGTAGACGATGAATGCGTACTGTGAGAATACGGCGGCGCTGCCCGGTTGCAGAAAGGTGCTGGCGACCATTTCCAGAATATCGTTGGAACCATTGCCTAGCGTGATCCATTGGTCAGGTACCGAAAAGCGTTTCGATAATTCCAGCTTCAGGCTGAAACCGTGGGCATCCGGATAACGCGATACGTCATCCAGCGCCTTCATCGCCAGCTCTTTGGCGCGGGGGCTCATGCCCAACGGGTTTTCGTTGGACGCCAGCTTGATGATGGCAGATTCTTCAATGCCGGTTTCACGCGCCAGCTCGGCGATGGGTTTTCCGGCCTGGTAGGGCATGGTGTTCTGGATATGCGTTGGAAGATTGATCATGACGCTACTCTTGAATTGGTTGTTGGTGCAACTAGTTTATGGTGAATTGGTTGCGTGCGCAACCAATTTGTGCGAAGATGTAGGTATGCTATTCTGGCTGGAAGCTTTGGCCGAACCGCCATGGCTATCATCTACATTGGACTACCCCCATTTGCTGTTGACCGGTATTGATCGATAGCCAATTGCCAAGGAGTAAAGATGCGTTACTGGAATCTGACCCAGGCCCGCAGTGGCAGCCTGGATATCACTCGCGCAAACGGGCTGATGGCGGCTGTCGTGCATGAAGACAGCAACGCGATGGCGGCAGAAATACTGAAAACGCTGGATGCGCTGGCGCCGGTGTCGCAGTGCACGATATTTGCCTATGAGAACAGCAACCGTCCGCGTACGGTTTCTGTCGCAGACTACCGCGGTGGAAAATTCCTGAAAGACGTGGCCGATACCTACTCGCGCTTCTTCTACTCGTTTGACGGCAACCAAAGCATCGTCTCGTCGGCCGATGCGCAGCGGCGCGACCCTGCTGTGCTGCTGCATCATCAGAGCATGGCCGACATAGGCAATACCGCCTACCGCGAAGCCTGTTACGGGCGGCCCCATGTATCGGACAGGTTGTCATTGCTGTCGCAGCCGGCAAAGAATGTGTGGCTGGCGATCAACCTTTACCGTGATCTCGACCAAGGGCAGTTTACGCCCGATGAGATTCAAAGAATCGAAGTGCTGACGCCGCTGTTTGCTCATGCCGCGCGTAGCCATTACGGGGCCAGCGGCCAGAGCGGGCTGAGCATTGCCGAACAGATGCTGGCGCGGGTGCGCGAAGCTTGCGGCGAACTTTCCAAGAGGGAACTGGACGTCGTACGCGGCGTGCTGGAAGGCCGCACAGCACTGGAAATTGCTGAGCTGATGGGCATCCGCGTATCCAGTGTGCAGACTTATCAGAAGCGCGCGTATCGGCGGCTCGGCATTTCCAGCCAGCGCCAGTTATT
Source organism: Undibacterium sp. (assembly GCA_043726505.1). Classification (GTDB taxonomy): domain Bacteria; phylum Pseudomonadota; class Gammaproteobacteria; order Burkholderiales; family Burkholderiaceae_D; genus Undibacterium. The sequence goes on from JAYSKH010000060.1 coordinate 4,380, forward strand.
CGCGCTGTGCCTGTCGCGTTAAATCCCCGCCTTCCGTCACCTTCCAGTCTGCCGTCCATCCTGCATGTCCCCAAATTGGGGACAAATCCCATTCTCCACTGATTCATACTGGTTTCGCCAAGTGCCTGGATGCTGCTGCAGGGTACTGGCTATCCAATAATAATGACGGAGACCAGACATGAATATGAGCAGGGCGATCAAGCCTGATTTTTCCAATGGCGCAGGGATGGATGACGGCGCTTCACAGCGCGAGCAAGGCGAACGGCGTGTCATGCACAAAGTGTCCAAACGCCTGCTGTGGTTCCTGTTTGTGCTGTTCGTATTTTCTTTTCTCGACAGGATCAATATCGGCTTTGCCGGCCTGACGATGATCAAGGACCTGGGGCTTAGCAGCACGCAGTTCGGCCTCGCAACGACCTTGTTTTATGTGGCTTATATCATTTTCGGTATTCCCAGCAACATCGCACTGGCGCGCATAGGTGCGGCAAAGTGGATAGGCAGCATCATGATCGCCTGGGGCCTGGCATCCACGGCAACCATGTTTGCCAGCAGTGCCGCCAGCTTGTACGTGCTGCGCATCATCGTCGGTGTGACCGAAGCGGGCTTTCTGCCAGGCATGCTGCTGTATATGACCTACTGGTTTCCGCCCGCCTACCGCGCCCGCGCCAACGCATTGTTCATGATTGCGATGCCAGTGACAGCAGCTGTCGGTTCCGCTATTTCCGGCTATATCCTCGGGCTGGACGGCACGTTCGGCATCAAGGGATGGCAATGGCTGTTTTTGCTGGAAGGCCTGCCTTCTGCGTTGCTGGGGCTGGCTGTCTATGTTTACCTTAACGATACGCCGCAGCAGGCAAAGTGGCTTGCTGCTGACGAAAAAGCCACGCTGGCCGACATGATTGCGCGTGCCCGGCCGGACGAACGGCCGGTGACCGATGAGGGGCAGAAAAAATCCCTGCTGCGCGAACTGTTTTCCCCGATAGTAATCAAGTTTGGCCTTGCCTACCTATGTCTGGTGAATACGCTGGCCATGGTAGCGGTATGGGCGCCGCTGATCGTCCGCAGTTTTAATGCCGGCGCCAGCAATGCGCAGGTGGGTTTGCTGGCGGCCATTCCACAGGTATGCACGATCATCGGCATGGTCGTGTGGGGCAGGCATTCAGATCTGCGCCAGGAACGCAGGTGGCATATCGTGCTGCCCATGCTGCTGGCCGCCGCTGGCTGGATATTGTCTGCCTATTCCACCAGCCCTGTTGTACAGCTAACAGGCGTCTGCCTGGCGTCGACGGGTTCTTACACAGCCATGTCCATCTTCTGGACCATGCCTGACTATGCGCTCAGCTTCAAGGCTAGGGCAATCGGCATTGCGGCCATCAATGCGCTTGGCAATATAGGTTCTGCGCTCAATCCCGTCGTGGTTGGCTGGCTGAAAGATGCGACGCAGAGTTTTTCTGCAGGCCTGCTGTATGCCAGCGTGCTGCTGGTGGTGGGCGCTGCAGTGATTCTGGTTTTACCTGCGCCACAACGTACGGCGCGGGATGGCAGTTTGCGATGAAAAGTAAGCTTGGTGATCAAGTGTCTGATCTATTGGTAATGAAGGAGAGGCAGTGAATTACGATTTCAAATCATACCCGCATGAGGCCAGAAAATATGCGGCATGGAATCCTGAGGGTGGAGCGGGGCCGCAGCGGCATCCGGTTGTGATCTCCGGTGGCGGTCCGGTCGGGCTGGCGATTGCGTTGGGCCTGGCGAACCACGGCGTACGTTCCATCGTGCTGGAAGCTGACGATGGCGTTTGCACCGGCAGCCGGGCAATATGCATTTCCCGCCGCAGCCTGGAGATCATTGCGCGGCTGGGCGCGGTGGATAGTTTTCTGGAAAAAGGTTTGCCGTGGACAGGTGGCCGTAGTTTCTACCGTGATGAGGAGGTACTGCATTTCACGATGCCACACGACCAGGACCAGCAGTATCCGCCTATGGTCAACCTTGCCCAATACCATATTGAGCAGTTTTTGCTGGATGCTGCAGAAAAGCAGGCCGGTCTGATAGACATCCGCTGGCAAAACCGGCTGACGGGCGTGGTACAGCATGGCAGCGGTGCGACCCTATCCGTTGCGACGCCTGACAAGCAATATGTGATCGAAGCCGGCTGGCTGGTCGCCGCAGACGGTGGCCGCAGCTTTGTGCGGGAAGCCTTGGGGCTGGCGCTGAAGGGCACCAGCTACGAGGGCCGGTATGTGATCGTTGATATCCTGCTCAACAGCAGCAGACCAGCGGAGCGGCTGGCCTATTTCGATCCGCCCTCCAATCCCGGTTCCACAGTACTGGTACACAAGCAGCCGGATAATGTATGGCGCATCGATTACCAGTTGCGTGAAGACGAAGACGCGGAGCAGGCAGTGTTGCCGGAAAACGTTGTTCCCCGTGTGCAGAGCCTGCTGGAAATGATGGGGGAGAGCAGTGACTGGTCACCCGTCTGGATCACCGTCTACAAGGCGCATGCGCTTACGTTGGACAAATACCGGCACGGCCGTGTGCTGTTTGCCGGAGACGCGGCGCATCTGGTGCCCATCTTCGGGGTACGTGGCGCTAATTCTGGTATCGATGATGCCGACAATCTTGCATGGAAGCTGGCCAGTGTAGTGAAAGGCCAGGCTGCGGATAGTCTGCTGGATAGCTATTCCGATGAACGCGTGCAGGCTGCGCATGAGAATTTGAAGCAGGGCATCAAGAGTACCGAGTTCATGGCGCCGCCTTCATTTGCGTTTGAATTGATGCGCACTGCGGTGCTTGGACTAGCCGCGCGCCATCCTGGCATCCAGCCGCTGATCAATCCGCGCCAGACCAGCGCCATCCGTTATGTGGACTCTGCACTGAATACGACGGTTGCCGATGAGTCTTTGTTTGAAGCCGGGCCCCCGCCGGGCACCAGCCTGCCGGAAGTGCCGCTGACGGTATGTGATGGCGGCAGGCAGGAAAGCTCGTATGTCACGCGCTTGCTTGGGCCGTGGATTACGGTTCTTTGCTTTTGCGATGAAGGGGTCTTGCCGGCGGGGGCCGCGCCACTGATGGATGCGCTCGCACGCGAGGGCATTGAAGTCCGCTTTGTGCCGGTTACGCAAACACGGCCGCAGCGTGAAGGTTATATTGCATGGGACCACACGGGGCGTTTGTTTCCGCTGTTCGGCGCAATCAACGGTAGCCTTTATCTGGTACGCCCGGACGGGCACGTTGCGGCGCGCTGGAAACGCTTCAACCCGGCGGAGATACTGGCGGCGGCCCAGCATTTATTTCAAGGAGAGGTCGCATGAATGAACAGGATATCGACAGGCTCTACACAGGCCTATGCAACGCCATGACACAAGTCGGCGCCGGGCAATCACAGCTTTTGCTGGCACGGTTTGCGCTGCTGGCAATGTTGCAGATAGCCGATGCGGCAGTTGTGGACAAGCTGATTGCCGATGCACGGGAAGGGCTTTGAAGCAGCGTAAAACAGCTTGAAATAGCTTGAAACAGGTCTTACTGCGCAATCTTCCTGCATGGCAGAGGCAGGAAGCCCACAGGCACGGTGGTCTGGTTATTGCCCTTGGCCGTCATCTTGGCAGGCGCATCGGCATTGCCGCAGACCCAGGTGACGGGCACGACCGGCGCGCCTTCGACGATGGCAGGGCGCAGCGTCAACACTTTGTTTTTGATCGCGCTTTGTGCGCGGTTACCGAAAGTGATATTGATGACGCCATCCTGCACGCTGACGGCGCTGACATAGTTATTGACGATCTTGTCCGCAACAGGCAATCCCGCCGCCGCATTGTCCGCCGGCAGCGTTTGCGTGGCGGCCCAGGCTGCGGCGATTGGCTTCTTGGCGATATCGGCCAGCGGCAGCGCCGATTCGATCTGCTCGCGGACAATTTTGTATTGGTAGGACGGCAGCGCCATGGCAGCAAGGATGGCGATCACGGCCACGACGACCATCATTTCCAGCAGGGTAAAGCCCTTGAGCGCTTTTGTCATTTGTCTATCTGGCAGTTTATGAGAGGTCAAGTGCAGAATGGTTTACAGTAGTGTAAATCAGGCAGCCGCGAAATTCTTTCCGATTGTACATCGGCAGGCGTAATTTTCCTGCTTGCGTCCCGCCTAGGAAATACGGGCGTCATGGAACTTTGCCACACTGTATGAAGTCGAAGGCATGGTTTTTGATGTTCTTGCCTGTTTTGCCATATTAAAACTGCCCGTATTAAAACTGTCCATATAAGCCTATGCCAATTAACTGCCCTAACTTTCGCATGACCGCTCTTGCTGTAGCGCTGTTATGCGCGTTCAGTGGCTCTGTGCATGCGCAGTCGGCAGATAGCGTGCCGGCGGCTCCAGTGGTTCCTGTCGTGCCTGCAGCGCAGAAGGCCGAACCAACGCGCACCGTGGAAATTACCGGCGCCCGCAATTATGATGAACGGCGTGAGGATACCGCCACGAAACTGGTCGTAACGCAGGAAGAGATCGTCAAATACGGCGACAGCACGATAGCCGATGTATTGAAGCGCCTTCCTGGTATTACGATAGGCGGCGTGCAGGGCCGTGGCGGTGAGATCCGCATGCGGGGACTGGGTTCGGGTTATACGCAAATCTTGCTGAACGGTGAGCCCAGCCCGCCCGGGTTTTCTCTGGATTCGATTGCGCCCGAACTGATAGAACGCATAGAAATCATACGCGCAGCCAGCGCAGAATACAGTACGCAATCCATTGCCGGCACGATCAATATCGTGCTGAAAAAAGCAATCCAGACTGCACAACGCGAGATCAAGCTCGGCGCGGCTGACGAACGCGGCGTCTGGTCGGGCAACGCCAACCTGCAGTTGTCCGACCGCATAGGCAAGCTGTCTTACTCGCTGGCTGGGGCATTGTCGCGCGGCAGGTGGGACCGGCCGTCAACCACGGAGGAAACCGGCACAGACGCGGCGGGCAATCAGGACCTGGTTCGCCGTTACATCGACGGCAATCACGGGCAATACGAAAACATCAATCTGGCGCCACGGTTGAACTGGGTGCTGCCCAACGGCGACAACCTGATTTCGCAAAACTTCATCAGCCACAGCGATTCACACGGCAATACCAGCGAGACGATACTATCGTCGAAAGAAGATGCGCCGCTGTATGCGGTGAACAATGCAATGTACCAGTCGCGCTTCAACATGTTCCGCACCGACGTCAACTGGATACACAAGCTGGAGGAAGGTGCAAAGCTGGACATGAAATTCGGCGCCAACTACAACCAGCGCAATTCCAGTTTTGCCTATCAGGGCTACGACAGTGACGGCGTCTTTGCGCTGGATCGCAGGACCGCGAGTGAAGCAACCGACAAGGGCGTGACCGCAAGCGGCAAATATTCCACGCCGCTGATCACCGACCATGCGTTGATGACCGGCTGGGATGCTTCCTACAGCAAGCGTGGCGAGAACCGGCTGCAAAACGATACGACTTTCACTGGCAATGTGCCGATCGACCTGGATGAAAGCTTTGATGCATCTGTCACCCGGCTGGCGTTGTTTGCGCAGGATGAATGGAATATCACGCAACGCTGGTCCATGTATCTGGGCCTGCGTTGGGAAACGTTGAATACGCGCAGCGAAGGGCGGCTGTTCAGCGCCGTTGAAAATCGTTCGGCGGTGTGGAGCCCGGTCATGCAGACCTTGTGGAAACTACCGGACAGCAAGAACGACCAGGTGCGGCTGGCGCTGACCAGGACTTATAAGGCGCCATCCACCGGCAGCCTGATCCCGCGCCACTATATCTCCGACAATAACAGCCAGCTGAATCCGGACAGCCAGGGTAACCCTCATCTGCGGCCAGAGCTGGCATGGGGCCTGGATGCTGCGTATGAGCACTACCTGCCGGAGGGCGGCCTGATGAGCGCCAGCGTCTTTGTGCGTCGCATTGACGACATCATGCGCCAGCGGCTGTCACTGATTGATGGCGCCTGGGTGACGATGCCCGTCAACGACGGCCAGGCGAGCACGCGCGGCATAGAACTGGAAGCCAAGCTGCCGCTGCGTTCCTTGTACAAGACTGCGCCGTCGATTGATGTGCGTGCGAATGTCAACTTTAACTGGTCCACGCTGTCTACCGTGCCTGGCCCCAACAACCGGCTTGATTCGCAAACGCCGGTCAGCGCCAACCTCGGCGTGGATTACAAGCACAGCCAGATGCCGCTGACGCTGGGCGGCAACCTGAGCTTCCAGGATGGCGGCTTGGTGCGCTTGTCCGAGACGCAGAGTTCCTATTCCGCTCCCAAGCGTGTGCTGGATATCTACGGTTTATGGAAGTTCGATGCAAAGACGCAGTTGCGCATTTCAATGGCGAACCTGCTGCACCAGGACAATAACAGTTCCAGCATCTACGCCGACGCCACCGGTTCGCTGCGTCAGGATACGAATACGCCGACCAACACGGTCATACGCGCGCTGCTGGAGCAGAAGTTTTAACCGCTTTCATCTGTAAGGCAAAGCAGGGCCGGGCAGCGCATGACAGCGCCGGGCTAATCAACGATAATGCTGCCGTACCATCTTATTGAAGCGGCTGGCATTGCATGAATGATATTGTTCCACTATTCGGTTTTACGACAACTCCACTGGAGCTGATTTCCTTTGTGCTGTCGGTCATCACCGTGGCGCTGAATATACGGCAAACGCACTGGGCCTGGCTGTTCTCTATCCTTTCTTCCGCGCTGTATGCCATGGTGTTTGTGGAATCTCGCCTGTATGGCGACGCCGGTTTGCAGCTGGTGTTTATCGTTGTTTCCGTATGGGGCTGGTATCAATGGCTGCGTGGCGGCGAAGCGCATGCTGCCTTGAAGGTGACGCGGCTGTCGGCTGCCGGCTGGCTGAAGTCAGGGCTGATGTGGCTGGTGGGCTTCGGCGTGCTGTCGTTGTTCCTTAAATCGTATACCGATACCGACGTGCCTTATATGGATGGTTTCCTGACGGCGGGCAGCCTGCTGGGCCAGTTGCTGCTGTCACGCAAGAAGCTGGAAAACTGGCATGTATGGATACTGGTGGATATCCTGTATGTCAGTCTGTACATGTACAAACACCTGACGCTTACAGCAATCCTGTATGCATTGTTTGTCATCATGGCGGCGATGGGTTTGCGTGCATGGAACAGCTCGGTTGCGCCCGTAGCTGCGACCAGCTAGATGCACGCTCAGATACAAGCGGTCAGGCGCATCGCGATCCTTGGGGCAGAGTCTTCCGGCAAGTCTTCGTTGGCGGAAGCGCTGGCAACCCAGTATCAGACGCTATGGGTGCCTGAGTACCTGCGTGAATTCGTCGAGACGCACAAGCGTGTGCCGGTAGACGGCGATCAGTTCCATATTGCGAGCACGCAGGTCGCGCGTGAAGATGCCGCAGCACTGCTGGCGCGGGGTTTGCTGTTTTGCGATACGACGCCGCTGATGACGGCAATCTACAGCCATTTCTACTTTAAACAGGCGGACGCGCCGCTGAAGGCGCTGACGCAGGCGCGCACTTACGATTTTACGATAGTGACGGCGCCCGACCTGCCATGGACGCCGGACGGTTTGCAGAGGGAATCGGAAGAGATGCGACAGAAGGTGCATGAAGAGCTGCTGCGGGAATTACAGCAGCGTGCTATTCCCTATTTGCTGGTGGACGGGGACATGCAGCATCGCATGTCCCAGGTCCAGGCCGCGCTGGCGGCACTGGATATTTGTTAAAAGTCGAACTGCGCTGTTACCTTGTAGATGCGGGGTGCGCCAGGGAACAGGTAGCCGCCCAGTGACTGCGTCACATCGCGCCAGTAGAACTTGTCAAACACATTGTCCACATTAAAGCGCAAGGTCGTCGCCGTGCCGGCGATATGCGTTGCATAGCGCGCGCCCAGGTTCACAACAGAATAGCCCGGCACGGTGAGGCTATTGTCCGGGCTGAAGGCCTTGTCACCGGAATACAGCACTTCTGCATTCAGCTTCAGACCCTGTACCTGCTGTACCGCATAATCGGCGTAGACGCTGGCCTTGATGGATGGTACGTTGGTCACGCGCTTGCCATCCAGCGTGCTGTCGCCGGTATCGCTCTGGCGTGTGCGCAAACCTGCCACACTGGCGCCCAGTGTCAGGTCGTTGCTCAGGCGGCCCTGTGCCGACAGTTCTATGCCGGTATGCTTTTCCTTACCGTTGGCAACGTAGTCATTGTCGGCATTGGTATATTCCAGTGACTGCTTGATCTGGAACACGGCGGCGCTGACGCTGAAGTCGCGCAGCAGGTCGGCTTTTACACCCAGTTCGTACTGCCTGGATTTGCTCGGGTTCAGCAATGCGTTGGCATTGTTGGTGCCCAGTGGCGCAATGCCGCCATGTTCCAGCCCTTCAGTGAATGAGCCGTAGACGGACAAGTTCTTCTGCGGGCTGAACACCAGCGCAACATTCGGCAGCAGGTAGCTGCGTGTGTACCTGGCATCCGGCGTTTCATCGTCGATGAACTGGTCGCGCTTGATATGCACATGGCGCGCGCCGATGTGCAGCTTCAGTTGATCCGTCAGGCTCAGGATATCCTGTGCAAATACCGACCATTCGTCTTCACTACGGCGCAAAGTAACCGGGCCGGTGACGATGGTGGAGGGCGGCACGACAACGGGCACATAAATATTACTGGTGCCGTTAGGTTCAGAGCCTGCACAATCCACCTTGCCGTAGACACAGTCGCCAAACCAGTCGCGCCGGCGGAAGCTGGAAAAGCCCAGTGTCAGCGCATGCTGCACGCTACCGGTTTTCAGGCTGCCTTGCAGCAGCGCCTGCGTCGCCAGCGGCGACTTGGATTCGCCGGTGCTTTGATAATCGTAGACATCGTAATCACCATTGGCGCAATAGCCGGGGAAGAGGCCAGCAGATGAACAGCCATAAGGGAAAGCCGTATAGTCGTTACGCCGGAATTCATGTTTGTTAGCCGACAGCGTGGCCTTCCAGTCTTCATTGAATTTATATTCAAAGCGCAGGCCGATGTCGGTGTCGCGGGTATCTACCGGCCGCGCCCACGGCTGGTTGTTCAGCATGGTGTCGGGGTTGATATTGCGCGGCAGGTCGGTGCCGTTGACTAGCTGGAAGCCGGGCGCCGTCAGCTGCGATTTGTGCTGGTAATCCATGTCCAGTTGCAGCAGCGCCTGCGGTGAAATTCTCCAGTCAAACGCCATGGAGAAAAATTGCCGCTGGCCGTCCGCGCCCGTGATGTACGAGCGCAGTCTTTCGTCGGCGGCATTGATGCGGTAGCCGAAATGCGTGTCGCTGAACAGGCCGCCCAAGTCCACCGCTCCATATAGCGTGCCGCGCTCGCTGGCGCCCACTGTGATGGAGCGTAATGGCGTATCGGTCGGTCGCTTGGTCACATAGTTGATGATGCCGCCCGGTGTCGCAAAGCCAGCCTGGAAGCCGGCCAGGCCTTTCAGTATTTCTATGCGCTCTTTATTTTCCAGCGGAATGGATGCATCGCCAGGGATGGCAAGGCCGTCTTTGCGGTAACTACTGGTATTGTCCAGCGCAAAGCCGCGTATCGAAAACTGTTCGGCATAGCCAACGGCATTATAGGAATCGTTGACGCTGGCATCAAACTTCACCGCGTCGGTCGTCTGCCGCACTTGCAGGTCCTGCATCAGGCTCTGCGTGAACACGGTAATGGACGCCGGCGTTTCCAGCAGCGGCGCATCGGAAAAGCCGCCAACGCTGGCGCGGTCTGCCTTGTTGCTGTCTTGCTTGGCTGCGCTGATGACGACTTCAGGCAGCGCGCTTTGCGCAAATACAGGGGCCGCGAGCAGCTGTGCAACAGCCAGCGTGATGGCGGAAGGGAGGTGTATCGATATTAATTTGTCAGACATGGTGGCTCTATGCGTTCCGGTATGCGGTGGTGCAGGATTGCACTGGAACCGGCGCAGGAGAGCTGACAAAGAAAGGGGAGGGGCTTTGCGCTTCCCTGCGCTGGCATTATCCAGATCAGGTTCGGAGGGTATTTCTCACCCGAAAACATCGTTCCCAGGACCCCTAGCGAGATGCGTACTTTACCATGAAACGGCCGTAGCCTAGTTATCGGAACGGTAATAACGGGTATGCCGTTGCGTGCATGCAAAAAGATTTATATTTTTTTCACTATGCTTTTTCCGCTGCCGGCGCCTGTTGCCTGGACAGATAGTTGTTGCGCAAGCCTTCGGCAGAATACACGGCCAGCGCCGCCCAGATGGCAACAAAGCCGATGAGCCTTTCGCCATCGAAGCTTTCCTTGAACAGCCATACGCCCAGTATCAGTTGCAGCGTGGGGGAGATGTATTGCAGCAGACCCAGCGTCGCCATCGGAATCAGCCTGGCGCCTGCGGCAAACATCAGCAATGGAATTGCGGTAATCGGCCCCGCAGCCAGCAGCATGATCTGCGACGCAGACGGTGCTGCGCCGAAATGGCTTTGCCCCTGTTGCGACAGAACGAACAGGTAGGCTGCCGCCAGCGGAAACAGCAGCATGGTTTCCAGTGAAAGTCCCTCCAGCGCGCCCAGTTTGGCTGTCTTGCGCAGCAGGCCGTAGCTGCCGAAGGTCAGCGCCAGCGCTAGGCCTATCCACGGTACGTGGCCTGCCTGTACCGCCAGCCATAACACCCCGCAGGCAGCCATCGCAACAGACAGCCACTGGCCGGGACGCAGCCGCTCGTGCAGCAACAAAAAGCCCAGCAGTACGTTAATCAGCGGCGTCATGAAATAGCCGAGACTGGCGTCGATGACATGGCCGTTATTGATGGACCAGATATAGATAAACCAGTTGCCCGACAGTAGCAATGCGCTGGCGGCAAAACCCGCCACCAGCCGTGGTTGGCGCATTACGTCGCGCAGCCACGACCATTGCCTGCGCAGCAGCAGCACGATGGACAGGAATAGCAACGACCATAGCATCCGGTGCAGCAATATCTCTATTGGCGCAAACTCATGCAAGGCCCGGAAATACAGCGGAAACAAACCCCAGAGAATATAAGACGTGGACGCGAACAGTATGCCTTTGCGCATGGTGGACAATCAGAAAAAGAAAGGAAGAGGACTGCGTGCCTTGAAACTGCGATGGCATCTGCTGTTATTTGTTTTGCATTAGTTTATTTTGTATTATCGCAGCAAATTGGCGTTTCCACAGATACAGTCTTTTTCTTTTGAGAAAAAACTGCGCATGGCGACCATTGCTTTTCCTTGTACTTGTCCCATCTATGGACTAGGTTTTAATAAGCAGGCCGAATGATGAAGCTGCGCATAAGCATTTTGCAGCGTGGGAGAGCGTAATGCCATTGCTGTATCTGTTGATGTTTTTGCTGGTTGTAACGGGGCTGGTGCTGTGGGTGCCGCGCTATCGGCTGCAGCGCGCATTGCGGCAGCCTTTTCCCAGTAATTATTCCCGCATTTTGCGCAGGAATATTCCTGCGTATGTGAAAATGCCTGCCCATTTGCAACTGCAGTTGAAGCGGCTGATCCGTCAGTTCCTGCATGAAAAGAAATTTATCGGTTGTGACGGTTTCCGCATGAATGATGAAGTACGTGTGACGATTGCCGGCAAAGCCTGCATGTTGCTGCTGAACCGGTCTGCCCGCGTGTTCCCCGATCTGAAGCTGATACTGGTGTATCCATCCGCCTTTATCGCGCCGCGCACCGAAATGGGCGTGGGTGGCATCGTTACGCATGCGAACCAGACCTTGTCCGGCGAATCCTGGAGCGACGGTAGGGTGATCCTGGCGTGGGACCACGTGCAGCCAAAGGGTGACGACATCGTCGATGGTCACAATGTCGTACTGCATGAATTTGCGCACCAGCTTGATAGCGAGACCGGCTCCACCAACGGCGCTCCGCGGCTGATGAGCAAGGCCAGATACCAGCGGTGGTCTTCGGTGATGATGCGTGAATATCGCTTATTGCAGCAGGCCGCAGCCTATCAGGCGGAGAGCGTCATGGATTATTACGGTGCGACCAATCCAGCAGAGTTCTTTGCTGTGGCAACCGAAACATTCTTTGAAAAAGCCTGGCCTATGGCAGAGCTGCATCCGGAGTTATTTGCGGAACTCAGCGAATACTATCGCGTCGATCCACGTGATTGGCATTAGGGATTAGCGGCGCTTTTTACGCGCGCTATCCAGGAATTTACATACCGCTTCCGTGCCGTCCAGAATGCGCGGTCCGGAACGGTTGATCCAGTCGCCTTTCACCACATACAGATTTGCATGTTCGACGGCTGACAGCTTGCTAAAGCGCAGCCAGTCGGCCAGCGAATCCTGTTTCTCGCCATCGGTTGTCATGATGACTTCAGGGTTGGCCTTCAGCACCGCCTCCACGTTGACGGTAGGGCTGACTTCACGCTGTTTGCCAAAGATGTTTTCGCCGCCGCACAGACGGATCGCCGATGACACCATGTGCGTGTCGTTCAGTGTCATCAGTGGGCTGCGCCATATCTGGTAAAACACGGTGACGGGTTTGGCGTCCGGCGCTTGCCGGTAAGTTGTTCTCAGGCTGTCCAGCCGCTGGCGGAAGGCAGCCGCAGCCTTGTTGCCGATAGCTGGTGTGCCGGCCAGCACTGCCAGCCTTTCGATGGAAGAGGCTATACCTTCATAGTCGTGCGGGTCGCTCTGATAGACATTCAGGTGCAGGCCGCGCAGCTTGTCTGCCAGCGCCGCGCCGTTGCCGGTGCCCCATACCACGACCAGATCGGGCTTCAGCGCCAGCACACGCTCTATATCCAGCGCAAACACATTGCCGACGGAAGGTATTTTCTTTGCCTGTTCTGGAAAATCGCTATATTCGCTGACGCCCACCACTTGAGGTCCGGCACCCGCTGCAAACAGGATTTCAGTCGTGTGCGGCGCCAGACTGATGATGCGTTGCGCCGGTTTGTCCAGGCTTACCGCATGCTGCGCGTCGTCCTGCACGCTGACGGTAGCCAGCGCCTGCATGGTCGTCATGCAGCTTGCCAGCAGCAGAGCAGAGCCAGCCAGCCGCCACAACGCTTTTGCCATCACACTTCCAGATTGTCGATCAGGCGTGTCTTGCCGAGCTTGGCCGCAGCAACCACGACCAGTGGCGCTTTCTGCGCCAGATCGCCGGCGGAAGGCGGCTGTAGGTCGGCCTGCTTGCGCACGGCGATGTAGTCCGGGTTCCACTGGCGTGACGCCAGCTTTGCCATGGCTTTCTTTTCCAGTTCAGAGATGTCCAGATGGCCGTCGCGGATTTCCTGTGCGACTTCATTCAGTGTCTGGTACAACGCAGGCGCTTCTGCACGTTCTGCTTCGTTCAGGTAGCCGTTGCGGGAAGACAGCGCCAGGCCGTCTTCGGCGCGCCAGGTTTCGGCGGCGATGATTTCGGTCGGCAGCGCAAACTGCTTGGACATGTTCCGTATGATCATCAGCTGCTGGTAATCCTTCTTGCCGAACACGGCCACCTTGGGCTGCACGCAGGAAAACAGTTTCAGCACGACGGTGGTCACGCCTGTGAAAAAGCCGGGGCGGAATTCACCTTCCAGGATATTGCCCAGGTCGTCCGGCGGACGCACGCGGTATTCCTGCGGTTCAGGGTACAAGTCTTTTTCAGTCGGCGCGAACAGCACATAGACGCCTTCTTTTTCCAGCTTCTCCACGTCTGCCTGGAAGGTGCGCGGATATTTGTCGAAATCTTCGTTCGGGCCAAACTGCAGGCGGTTGACGAAGATCGATGCGACCACCGGATCGCCGTGTTTTTTTGCCAGACGCATCAGCGATAGGTGGCCTTCATGCAGGTTGCCCATTGTCGGGACAAACGCAGTGCGCAATTGGCCGCGCAGCTGGTCGCGCAGTTCTTCTATGGAGGAGATTATTTTCATGTCTCTGTTTTCAGAATAGGAAGTTTTTATCGGGAACAACACATGCAGGCTGCGTTCCCTGGAATAAGTTGAGCAGCTTGCTAGGCTGGCGAATACGACAGGCGCACATAGATAGGCGCGAAAGCTTCGGCCTGGGTAATTTCTATCAGTGTTTCCTTCGCCAGCTCCAGCAGCGCGACAAAGTTCACCACCAGCACGGGCGCACCTCTGGAGGGATCAAACAGTTCGGAAAATTCGACAAACTTGGCTGATTGCAAGCGGCGCAGGATGCCGGTCATGTGTTCGCGCACCGATAGTTCTTCGCGGCTGATCTTGTGGTGGGCAACCAGCGTTGCGCGCTTCAGTACATCAGCCCAGGCGGTCTGCAGATCCACCACCTCCACATGCGGCCAGTGCAGCACGGTATTGGTTTCAATGAAGACCTGCGCATGCATGAAATCGCGGCCCAGCTGAGGCACGGCGTTCAGGTCATAGGCGGCCAGTTTCATCTGCTCATATTCCAGCAGCCTTCGCACCAGTTCGGCACGCGGATCTGCGGCTTCTTCGTTCGAGTCATGCTTGTTCACCGGCAGCAGCATGCGCGATTTGATCTCGATCAGCATCGCTGCCATCAGCAAATATTCCGCCGCCAGCTCCAGATTGTGCTTGCGTATCTGCTCCACGTATTCGAGGTATTGCAGCGTGACCTGCGCCATCGGAATATCGAGGATATTGAAATTTTGTTTACGGATCAGGTACAGCAGCAGATCCAGCGGGCCTTCAAAGGCTTCGAGGAAAATTTCCAGTGCATCGGGAGGGATATACAGGTCGTTCGGCAGCTTGAACAGCGGTTCGCCATACAGCCTGGCAAAGGCGAGGCCGTCAACGACGTCAGGCGTGCTGTCAGTGGAGCCGACCAGGGGCAGCTCCGTTTCCGGCATGCTGGATGCAACGCTCACGGTTTAACCCTTGTTCTGGTACACGTAAGCTTGTTGGTTGATGCGGGCTTCCTTGGCGCGTTTCTGCGTATCCAGGTCTACCGGCGCCTTGTCCCACAGCAGGGCACGGCCGTCGCGCTGGCTTTGTTCCAGTTCAGGATTGGCTTTTTTCAGGCCCTGGATGAACTGGGTCGCTTCGGACTCGTAACGCGCAAATTGCTTGGAAAATATCATGATGTCGCTATAAAAACGGTTGAAAACTCTGGATGCCAGCATTTTACCCTGTTATGGACCGAAAATCGGGGCACGGTCAGGAATAGCCGTTGATCAGGTGTAAACAGTTTGCAAACTGTTTAAAATCAGTCCGCAGATGTGGTTTTGTTCATTACAGGTCTTCCTTTTTAATCCATTTGTCGACCAGTACCGGCTTGTGCTGCCTGAAATCCTGCACCAGCTTGGCCGGGTCAGCTTCGTTGAACAGCATCGCCATATGCTCGGCTTTCAGGAATTTTGATTGCACTGTGTGGTTCAGGAAGGAGATCAGGCTGTCGTAAAAGCCGTCGATATTCAGCAGGCCGATGGGTTTGGCGTGGAAGCCCAGCTGCGCCCACGTAAATACTTCAAACAGCTCTTCCAGCGTGCCGACGCCGCCCGGCATGGCGATAAAACCGTCCGACAGCTCAGCCATCATGGCCTTGCGCTCATGCATGTCCTTGACGACGTGCAGCCTGGTCAGCCCTGTGTGGCCGACTTCCTTGTCCATCAGCGCCTTCGGAATCACGCCGGTGGCCTTGCCGCCCAGGCGCAGCACTTCGTCGGCGATCACGCCCATCAGGCCTACCTTGCCACCGCCGTAGACCAGCTCTATGCCGTGCTCGACAAACTGTTTGGCCAGCGCCTGCGCGCCTTCTGTATAGACGATGGAAGATCCTGCGGAAGAACCGCAATAGACGCAGATGGATTTCATAAGCTGGGGCCGGTTTCTTTGACGTTCATTTTGCGCAGGTATTCCTGCGACAGTTTTTCAAATACTTCTTTGGTTTCGCCGCGCAGATACGGGCTGATCAGCACGATTACCTGGTAGCAGCCGCGCGTCAGCGAATCAGACATTGCCTGCTGTTCGGTATATTTGCGCGGGTTGCGCACGTATTCATACGACAGCCAGTAAGTGGCGACGATGACCATATTGGTGGCAAGTGCATCGATATCCATGTCGGTGGCTTCAAAGGCGCCATCGGCGCGCAGGCCGGTGCACAGTTCTGTCGCAACGGTGATCTTGTGCGTCAGGATTTCCTTGAAATTGAGTTCCAGCTTGCGGTTTCTGGACAGCAGGTCATTCTGGTCGCGGTAAAAGAAGCGATAGCGCCATACCAGCTCAAAGGTCAGGTGCAGATAGGTCCAGATATCCTGGATATTGGCCTTGCGGCCATGCGGGAAGGCCAGCTTTTTATTGATCTCTTCTTCGAACTGGGCAAAGATCGAATTGACGATATCGTCTTTATTGCGGAAATGGTAATAGAGATTGCCCGGGGAAATATTCATCTCTTCGGCGATCACGGTCGTCGTGATATTCGGTTCG
The DNA here is from genome assembly GCA_043726505.1 of Undibacterium sp. Taxonomy (GTDB): domain Bacteria; phylum Pseudomonadota; class Gammaproteobacteria; order Burkholderiales; family Burkholderiaceae_D; genus Undibacterium. Next base: position 20,741 of record JAYSKH010000060.1, read on the forward strand.
CCGAATTCATTGAATAACCTGAGTGACAGTTCCAGAATGCGTTCTCTGGTGCGGCGAGGAGCTTTGTGTTGCATGCTATTTCTCTATGATTTTTCAATAGAATAACATTGAAAAAGCCAGACACAAAAACCGCAAGGCAATAGAAAGGTAACTTAGCCGGGGTGAGGCTTGATCGGAATGTCTATATTTGCATGCATCTTCGGCATAAATTCGGCAACTTCGTCCAATATAGGTTTATCGCTGTAAATTGTGGCGTAGATTTTTATTGGATGTATTTGTGATCGACGTTAGGATCAAGTTCCACATGCATCAGGCGCGTTTTTGCCAGTTTGTCGTGCAGGAACTGGCCGTCCTTATCCAAGGAGGCCGTCATTGCCCACAAAACGATGTTGGCCGCGAACAGCATGCCCACCTCACTCCAGCTTTTGAGGCCGAAGCGGTAAATAAGGATGATCGCGGGCGTGAACCATAGCCACGCAAGGCAGTAACGTACTATTGCTTTGATGATGGGCACCTGGCCGCCATCCAAATCAACGACCCTGATGCGCCAGGTCTGCTGGGCCAGTGTTTGGCCGCTTTTGCGCCAGCAATACACAAAGTAGAGACCGAAGATAAAGACGGTCCACAATTGCAGCGCTGGCGTCACGATGCCAGGATGATTCGTTTGCCCGAAAGCGATGAATTTAACGCCGAATAACTGCGCAATACCGTAGAAAGCAAAGGTACCCACAAAAAATATGGCGAATACCAGAATTGCTTCGTAGATCATGCAAACCAGGCGGCGTTTCAGCCGCGGGGCTTTTATTGTAGATGTTGACACTTGTTAGCTATTATTTTGCGACTGGTTGTGACGCTGCGACAGGAGCAGGTATTACTGCGGGAGGCAGCGCGGATGGAGCTGGTAGGGAGGCCGATGCTGCAGCGGCATGCGAAGCCGGCACCGGATTGACGAAGCGCTTAGGTGGTATCGCCTTGATTGGCGCCAGCGGTTGCGCCTTTCTCTGAACCTCAGGAGGCAGGTTGGTCACTGATCTCTTTTTGCCCTGCTCCGCCAGTTGTTTCTTTTGCTCGTCGCTGAGTTGCTGATATTGCTGCCACTGTGCGGATTTTTGCTCAGGTTTTACCTGCGCTGTGCGGGCAAAATTTTCGCGTGCCGCCATGCGTTGCTCCGGCGTCAGTTTGACCCAGGCGCGCATACGTTCGAGCACGCGTGCCTGTTCGTCTGGTTTCATCGCCACATACTTGTTGGCGATTTCCACCCATTTTCTTTTCTGGATTTCTTCCATCTTTGGCCAGTCGAGGGCCAGCGGCGACAGCACCGTTTTTTGTGTGTCTGACAATGAGGCCCACGTGGGGCCATTGGGCGCGGTAGATGTCACCGCAGGTTTGGATGCAGATGCAGCATGCACGCCGCCGCTGCCCGCTGCGGCATAAGCCAGCGGCAGGCAAAGCGTTGCAGCGACGAAGCAGGTAGCGAATTTATAAGTGTCAGCCAAATTAGCCAATCCTGTTACCGACAAAACGGGAAAGCGCACGCTTACTCCCCCGCATTGTTCAAATAGGCGGTAAAGCCGGTATCCAGGTAAGCGTCAGGCGGCAACTCATCAACAAGGACGGCGGCATCGATATCAGCTAGGTCGCGGATGCGGCGCTGTTCTTCATAGTGATAAATGCCGAACAGACCAACAACCAGCACCAGCAACGGCAGGGCCATGCCGAGTTTGCCCATCCAGGAGCCCGGCCCCTGGAAAGAGAAGCCCGCGTTCCCGGCCAGTACGCCTTTGATGGCCAGCGCTGCACTAGGCGTATCCGCCTTTTTACGCGACATCGCAATCTTTCGGGCGTTGGCAAGGCGGTCAAGGGTCTGAGCAGGTATCTTTTCCGCGGACTGGTTCAGTGCATGACGCACCTTGTAGGCGAAATCAATATCCATAGTTTCTTTTGAGTAGTTCATAAGCGTATCCCTTTAGCCTTCAGCGATGCTGCAAGAGCGTGTGTTGCGCGTGAGCAATGCGTTTTTACGCTCCCTTCAGAGCAGCCCATCGCGGCGGCCGTTTCGGCCACATCCATGTCTTCCCAGTAACGCATGAGGAAGGCTTCCCGTTGACGTGCCGGCAGTTTTTGTATTTCTTCGTCAATGATAGTGAGTACTTGTTCTCTTTCTATCTTGTCAGCACTGGATTCCGAGGCTTGCGTGCCTTCTTCCGCCGAATAACTTTCCAATAAATCAAAATTATCGTCTTCCTGGCTGGCAGGCGTCATGTTGGAAAACAGGCTGACCCAGGTGTTACGAACCTTTTCACGCCGGAAAAAATCAAGGATGGTGTTTTGCAGGATGCGCTGAAACAGCATCGGCAGCTCCGCGGCCGGTTTGTCGCCATACTTCTCCGCGAGTTTGATCATTGCTTCCTGGACAATATCCAGCGCCGACTCATCGTTGCGCACTGTGTATGCTGCGTGCTTGAAGGCGCGGCGCTCCACACCTTCGAGGAAATTGGATAATTCTTTATCTGTGGCCATGAGCGGCGTTCGTAATCATTGGTTCTAAGATGCGTCTTCCGGCATTTTTTGTTGAAACAGGGTTGAATTCTATTCTTTTTGCCGGAATGCGTTCATCAACGTGCAAATTCCATGAAAAACCTGGGGAAAATAGCGAGGAATATTTACTTTGACCAGTGGATAGGATTTTAATCGCGCTAATGCTAGCAAAAATGCCGCTTGATGTCCGCATGTTTTTGGCCTGATCGAGGATTTTACGGGCATTTTTGCCAGAATTTTGCACCAAAACAAAGAAATTGTCTTGACCGATTTGGTGCAACGCAGTACCGTAGTAGTCCGCCCTGAGATCTCGGGGCAATAAATGCCTGCCGTGTCGGCCCACAATGCCGTTCCCGCCAGGTGCGCTTTACTTGAAGCTGTTTGTTCTAACCCATGCCACAAGCGTGAGAAATTTTGTAGTTGCAAGGCTTATACACTGACTGAACGAGTGCCATAAGCGGTGCCTGGAACTATGTCCAACGGATATACAAAGGGTGGCGTGACAGCACAAAAAGGAATGTCGGCTAGCAGCCGAGCGAAGCGATTTCGCCAGGAAAGAACATCCTATCAATCTCCTATGGACCTTGAAAGGACAACACCATGAATACAGAAATAACAGGCGCAGAAATATTGGTACGATGTTTGGCGGAAGAGGGCGTAGAGCACGTTTTCGGCTATCCAGGCGGTGCAGTACTGTATATTTACGATGCAATTTTCAATCAGGACAAGTTTCAACATATCCTTGTTCGCCATGAGCAGGCGGCGATTCACGCTGCAGATGCTTATTCCCGTTCTTCCCAGAAAGTCGGCGTAGCGCTGGTCACTTCCGGCCCAGGCGTGACCAATGCGGTGACAGGCCTTGCAACGGCTTACATGGATTCCATTCCCATGGTCATCATTTCCGGCCAGGTGCCCAGCCATGCAATTGGCCAGGATGCTTTCCAGGAATGCGATACCGTCGGCATTACCCGTCCGTGCGTCAAGCATAACTTCCTGGTCAAGGATGTCAGGGATCTGGCGACAACGATCAAAAAAGCTTTTTATATCGCGTCTACAGGCAGGCCAGGTCCGGTACTGGTGGATATCCCCAAGGATATCTCCATGCACAAAACGACCTATTCCTACCCTAAAGAGATAGAGATGCGTTCCTACAAGCCTGTGGACAAGGGCCATTCCGGCCAGATCCGCAAGGCTGTCCAGCTGCTGCTGCAGGCCGAACGCCCGATGATTTACACCGGCGGCGGTGTGATCTTGGCTAATGCAGCGCCGGAACTGAACAAGCTGGTCGACAAGCTTGGTTTCCCTGTGACCAATACGCTGATGGGCCTTGGCGCCTACCGGTCTTCCGACGAAAAATTCGTCGGCATGCCGGGTATGCATGGCACTTACGAAGCCAACATGGCAATGCAGCATTGCGACGTGCTGATTGCGATCGGCGCGCGCTTTGATGACCGCGTGATCGGCAACCCCAAGAATTTCGCTTCGGTGCCGCGCAAGATCATTCACATCGACATCGATCCATCGTCGATTTCCAAACGCGTCAAGGTCGATATTCCTATCGTCGGCAACGTCAAAGATGTGCTGCAGGAGTTCCTGTCGCAGTTGAATGTCGCTGAAACGCGGCCCGATGCCAAGGCGCTGGCCGCTTGGTGGAAGCAGATAGGCGAATGGCGCAGCCGCGATTGCCTGAAGTTCCCGACTTCCACTGAAGTGATCAAACCGCAAGCGGTCGTGCAAAAACTGTGGGAAGTGACAAAAGGTGATGCCTTTATTACTTCCGACGTGGGTCAGCACCAGATGTGGGCGGCGCAGTACTACGGTTTCGACAAGCCGCGCCGCTGGATCAACTCCGGCGGCCTGGGCACGATGGGCGTTGGCCTGCCGTACGCGATGGGCGTGCAGATGGCAAACCCGGATGCGACGGTGGCCTGTGTCACCGGCGAAGCATCGATACAGATGTGCATCCAGGAGCTCGCAACCTGCAAGCAATATCACCTGACGCCAAAAATCGTTCTGCTGAACAACCGCTTCCTCGGCATGGTCCGGCAGTGGCAGCAGATTGACTACGGCTCGCGCTATTCCGAATCCTATATGGATTCACTGCCGGACTTCAACAAGCTGGTGGAAGCCTATGGCCACGTCGGCATGAAGATAGAAAAGCCGGGTGACGTTGACGGTGCAATGAGAGATGCGTTTGCGATGAAAGACAGACTGGTGTTCATGAACTTCATTACGGATCAAACCGAGAATGTCTGGCCGATGGTCAAGGCAGGTGCGGGGCTGACAGAAATGCTGCTCGGTTCGGAGGATCTGTAACATGAGACATATCATTTCTGTTTTGCTGGAAAATGAAGCGGGCGCCTTGTCACGCGTGGTGGGTCTGTTTTCCGCACGTGGTTACAACATTGAGACGCTGACGGTGGCGCCTACCGAAGATGCGACCTTGTCGCGGATGACGATTGTCACTTCCGGCTCGGACGACATCATCGAACAGATCACCAAGCATCTGAACCGGCTGATCGAAGTCGTCAAGGTGGTGGACCTGACTGAAGGCGCGCATATCGAGCGCGAACTGATGCTGATCAAGGTACGTGCCGTAGGCAAGGAACGCGAAGAAATGAAACGCACGGCGGATATTTTCCGTGGCCGCATCATCGACGTGACCGAAAAAACCTATACGATAGAACTGACCGGCAACAAGGGCAAGCTGGATGCCTTTATTGATTCCATCGACCGAACGGCGATCCTGGAAACAGTCCGTACCGGCGGTTCCGGCATAGGCCGCGGCGAACGCATCTTGAAGGTCTGACCGGCGCAAGCCTGCTTTCCGTACTTATACGCACACTGCTCAAACGCACTGATTCACCAAATTAAATTACTAGGAATAAAAATGAAAGTTTTCTACGATAAAGATTGTGACCTGTCCCTGATCAAAGACAAAAACGTAACCATCATCGGCTACGGTTCCCAGGGCCACGCGCATGCGCAAAACCTGAACGATTCTGGCTGCAAAGTCACCGTTGCATTGCGCAAAGACGGCGCTTCGTGGAGCAAGGCAAAAAATGCCGGCTTGAACGTGGCGGAAGTCAATGAAGCGGTGAAATCGGCAGACGTCATCATGATCTTGCTGCCGGACGAAAATATCGCCCAGGTCTACAACGAAAACGTCGCGCCGCACGCCAAGCAAGGCGCGGTACTGGCATTTGCGCACGGCTTCAACGTTCACTACGGCCAGGTTGTACCACGTGCCGATCTGGACGTCATCATGATCGCACCGAAAGCCCCGGGCCACACCGTGCGCGGCACATATAGCCAGGGCGGCGGCGTGCCTCACCTGATCGCCGTGTACCAGGATAAATCCGGCTCTGCCCGCGATATCGCCTTGTCTTACGCAATGGCCAACGGCGGCGGCCGTGCCGGCATCATCGAAACCAACTTCCGCGAAGAAACAGAGACTGATCTGTTCGGTGAACAGGCAGTGTTGTGCGGTGGTGCGGTAGAGCTGATCAAGGCCGGTTTTGAAACGCTGGTGGAAGCCGGTTATGCGCCTGAAATGGCGTATTTCGAATGCCTGCATGAACTGAAACTGATCGTCGACTTGATCTATGAAGGCGGTATCGCCAACATGAACTACTCGATCTCCAACAATGCAGAATACGGCGAATATGTCACCGGCCCACGCATCGTGACCGAAGACACTAAAAACGCAATGCGCCAGTGCCTGAAAGATATCCAGACCGGCGAATATGCAAAGAGCTTCATCCTGGAAAACAAGGCCGGCGCACCGACGCTGATTTCACGCCGCCGTTTGACTGCAGAACATCAGATTGAAGAAGTGGGTGGTAAATTGCGCGCCATGATGCCATGGATCGCTAAGAACAAATTGGTTGATCAGTCCAAGAACTAATCAAAAAGTTTGCTGGGCATCATCCAGTGTGCGCTTGCAAGCGCACACAGCTTTAAATTGGAAAACCGCGCGCAGGCGCGGTTTTCTTTATCAATTTAAAGTGCACATGGATTGCCAAAACAAACTGGTAGATCAGTCGAAGAACTAATCTACGGATATCGCCGGACATCATCCAGTGTGCGCTTGCAAACGCACACAGCTTGAAGCCGAAAAGCTGCACGCAGGTGCAGCTTTTTTTTCGTCTTCAAGTGCACATGGATTGCCAAAAACAAACTGGTTGATCAGGCCAAGAACTAATCAAAAAGTTTGCTGGGCATCATCCAGTGTGCGCTTGCAAGTGCACAC
>JAYSKH010000061.1:0-4482 GCA_043726505.1 Undibacterium sp.
GGCGGCGATCGCAGCAGCCAGGCACGTAGGCGTGGCCCCCTCGCTGGCGATAGAAGCGCTGGCGCAGTTCGTCAATGTAAAGCGGCGCATGGAAGTGCGCGGCGTCGTCAACAATATTACCGTGGTGGACGATTTTGCCCACCACCCAACCGCCGTGGCAACCACGGTGGAAGGCTTGCGCAGGAAAGTAGGTCATGCGCGGATACTTGCTGTGCTGGAGCCGCGCTCCAATACGATGAAACTGGGTACCATGAAGCAGGCGCTGCCAGGTAGCCTGGCGCAGGCGGATCTGGTATTCGGCTACGGCGCCAGCGCCGGCAAGGATGCGCTGGGCTGGGACCTGGGCGAGGCGCTCAGTCCGCTGGGCGGAAAGGCCAGTGCCTATAGCGACGTCGCCACGCTGGTGGAATCCATCGTCAAGGCGGCCCAGCCGGGCGACCATATCCTGGTGATGAGCAATGGCGGTTTCGGCGGCGTGCACCAGAAGCTGCTGGATGCACTGGCGGCTGCGCAGTAAGCTCTAATCAATGGTCTATTAAATGATCCTCTACCTGCATGGCTTCCGTTCCTCCCCGCTGTCCTTCAAGGCCCGCATGATAGGGCAATATCTGGAGCAGCATGGCCGCGGCGCGGAATACCTGTGCCCGCAGCTGTCTGCGTCACCGCTGCTGGCGATACGCCAAGCGGAAGAATTAATTGGCCGCCATGGTGCAGAAAACGTGGTGCTGATAGGCTCGTCGCTCGGTGGATACTATGCAACCTGGCTGGCAGAGAAATATGGCTGCAAGGCCGCCTTGCTGAACCCGGCAGTGAAGCCGCCGCGCGAGCTGGAAAAATATGTGGGTGTGACTACTGCGTATCACAGCGACGAAGTATTTGAATTCAAGCAAGAATATGTGGCGGAGTTACGCGCCTACGAGGTAGCGGCAATTACACGGCCGGAGCGGTATTTTTTGCTGGCGGCCACCGGCGATGAGGTACTGGACTGGCGCGAGATGACTGCGCATTATCCGGCGGCGCAGCAGGTAGTGATCAACGGCAGCGACCATGGCATTTCTGATTTTGAGCTTTACCTGGACCGCGTGATGGTTTTTTGCGATGGCAGCAAGGATGCCTGTTGAAAGATGGTAGCGAACGGATGTCAGGTGTAGCAGAGCAGCGGATATTGTCGTCCGGGATAGCTATGCATGGAACCAGCCTTGCCCGCTGGCATGCGGATGTCAATGCGGTGCAGGCTCCCCGCGCCATGCACGGCTGGCTGACCGGCACCGGATCACTGACTGCCCGGTTGATTGCACATTGCGGGCAATTCCGCGTGCGTCGGCTGAGTCAGCGGCAGGCTGTGTGCCTGGCGGATGAATATGCGGAACTGGGGCTGGCAAGGCGCATGCGCGTGCATGAGCGGCAGGTTTTGCTGTGCTGTGATGGCCGTCCCCTTGTCTATGCGCATACGGTCGTGCCGCTGACGGCGACGGCATCCGCATGGCCGCTGTTCCACGGCCTGGGTGAGAAATCGCTGGGGACGACCTTGTTTAACGACCCGCTGGTGCGCAGGGGTGCGCTGTCTTATGCGAGGCTGCGCGTGGCGCATCCGCTGGCGCGCCGCATGCAGGCTCTGGGGCTGGAGTCGGATGAGGGCCACCAGTCTTGGCTTGCTCGCCGTTCGGTGTTCACGCGCAAGGGGTCTTGCCTGCTGGTGACGGAAGTGTTTTTGCCGGCAGTAATGGAACTGAAGTTGCGGGGCATTGAAATGATGCCCGGCACAGAAAAATAGAATAAAGAGAGTTTTTGGATATACTCCAAAAATTGAGAAATTAATAATGTGCTTTGGCGGCGCCGGCAGGTATTGATGGCGTTAGTGGCATTGGTGGCATTGTGGGCATCAGCTGCAGCCGGCCATGTTTGTTTAGAAAAGATGTGTTGAATGAATTTATTTTTTGAAGAGTCGGGCGATTTCAAGGCGGGATCGGTATTGTCGCAAACGGGCGAGGCGTATCAGGTAGAACTGGCCAGCGGCAAGCGCAGCAAGGTCAAAGCCAAGGATGTGCTATTGCAATTTACATCGCCCGATCCGGCCAGCCTCATGGAGCAGGCCAAGTCTTCTGCAGCCGATATCGACCTGGAGTTTTTGTGGGAAGTCGCCGGTCAAGAAGAATTCGGCTTTGCAGAACTGGGCGCGGAATACTTCGGCCATGCACCTAAGCCGGAAGAGGCGGCGGCTCTGATCCTGGCGCTGCACACGTCACCGATCTATTTCTACAAAAAAGGTCGTGGCCGTTACAAAGCGGCACCGGAAGCTTCGCTGAAAGCGGCGCTGGCCGGCATAGAAAAGAAAAAACAGCAGGCGCTGGTGCAGGCCGCCTATGTGGAGGAACTGAAGCAGCAACGCCTGCCAGCCGCATTGAAGCCGCTGGTGCTGCAACTATTGTTCAAGCCAGACAAGAACAGCATCGAGTACAAGGCAATGGCCGAGGCGTGCGACGCAATGCAGACGCCACCGCCACGGCTAATGCTGGAAAACGGCGGGCTGGCATCGGCCAAGGACTACCACCTGTCCAAATTCCTGTTTGACAGCTTCCCAAAAGGCACGGCTTTCCCGGCTGCGCCTATTCCGTCGTTGCCGGACAATTTGCCGGTGGCAGACGTGCAGGCGTTTTCCATCGATGACGTAACCACGACCGAGATCGACGATGCTTTCTCCGTCGTCACACTGGCGGACGGCAAGATACGCGTAGGTATCCACATTGCCGCACCGGCGCTGGGCATCAAGCGTGATGACGCGCTGGACCATATCGCCAGGTCGCGCATGTCCACCGTGTATATGCCGGGCGACAAGATCACGATGCTGCCGGACGAACTGGTTGAAACGTATACGCTGGGTGCAGGCCAGACCCGTCCGGCGCTGTCCTTATATGTAACGCTGGACACGCAAGAATGGTCGGTGGTCTCCACCGAAACCAAGGTGGAAGCGATACCGATGGCGTCCAACTTGCGCCACAACGACCTGGATGCGCTGGTCACCGAAGACAATCTGGCTAATAATGCCGGCGAATATCCGCACAAGGCCGAGATTGCCATCTTGTGGCAATGGGCGCAGGTGCTGGAAAAAGGCCGTATGGTCAAACGCGAAGGTTTCGGCCTGAAACCGGAACAGACCAACCGCGTCGATTTCAATTTCTACGTCGAAGACGACGTGGTATCCATCGTACGCCGCAAGCGCGGCGCGCCGCTGGACAAGATCGTTGCCGAACTGATGATCTTTGCCAACAGCAGCTGGGGCAAGCTGATGCACGAACACGGCATCCCCGGCATTTACCGCAGCCAGGGCGCCGGCAGCGGCGGCTGGGCTGCCAAGATGCAGGTAAGGATGGTCACGCATGCGGCGCCGCATCAGGGCCTGGGTGTGGATCAGTATGCATGGAGCACGTCCCCGTTGCGCCGTTATACCGATTTGGTAAACCAGTGGCAGATCATCGCCTGCGTTGAGCACGGCGTGACCGCGCCGCTGGTAGCAACCTTCAAACCGAAAGACGCCGACCTGTTCGCGATTGTGTCCGGATTTGATGCTGCGTATTCCGCTTACGGCGATTTCCAGAGCAATATGGAGCGCTACTGGTGCCTGCGCTGGCTGGCGCAGCACAACGCGCGCCAGGTCGATGCTGTTGTATTGAAGGATGAGGTCTTGCGTTTGGTGGATATTCCATTGATCATACGCCTGCCCGGCATGCCGCAGATGGCGCGCGGCGCGCAGGTGAAACTGGATCTGTTACGCTGGGATGAGCTGGACCTGAGCGTAGAAGCCCGTCTGCTGGAAATGCTGTCTACCGTGGCGGAAGAAGATTTGGGCGACGTCGAAGAAGATGCAGCCGATGGCACAGTCGCTAGCGAAGAAGCTGAAGACGTGGCTGAGGAAAGAGCGGAAGAAACAAGCGAAGCAACCGAAACAACGGAATTAGCCGGACAGCCTGCCGCAGTGGATGCTGCCGGCGAATCTGCCGGTGAGACGGATGCGCCTGTCGCCGGATAAGCAAAACTGTATAAGCGGAAGCCTGACCTAACGGAAGCCTGACATAATTTCATCCAAATTATTTGTGAACGCTCTACTTAAAAACCTGGTCCTGACGACGGCCATCGTGATCTCGCTGGTCGTGCACGGCGTGGCTTTGCTATTGCATTTCACGCAGCCCGCCCCGGAAAAATCCCTGCCCGACGATCCGGGCCTGGAAATCATCCTGGTCAATGCCAAGCACGACACCAAGCCACTGAAAGCGCAGGCGCTCGCGCAGGCCAATCTGGACGGCGGCGGCGCCAATGACGAGGGGCGCTCCAAATCGCCGTTGCCGGATATGAAAAATATCCAGAACGGCGATACCCTGCTGGTGACCAAAAAGCGCATAGAAGAGCTGGAAGAGCGGCAGCAGAAAATGCTGGATCAGGCAGCCCACAAGACCAATATCGCTTCGCCGCAACTGAGCGATAACA
>JAYSKH010000062.1:0-43353 GCA_043726505.1 Undibacterium sp.
CGTGTTCCTGCAAACCTGGCGCGCTTCGCTGATCCCTTTGCTGGCAGTGCCGGTTTCTATCGTCGGTACGTTCTCGCTGATGCTGGGCTTCGGTTATTCCATCAATGCCTTGTCGCTGTTCGGCATGGTGCTAGCGATAGGTATCGTCGTCGATGATGCCATTGTGGTGGTGGAAAACGTTGAGAGGAATATCGCGGCGGGGCTGACGCCGAAAGAGGCGACTTACCGCGCCATGCGTGAAGTCAGCGGCCCTATCGTTGCGATTGCACTGACACTGGTTGCCGTTTTCGTACCGCTGGCCTTCATGACGGGCCTCACTGGTCAGTTCTACAAGCAGTTTGCGATGACCATTGCGATTTCCACCGTGATTTCCGCGTTCAACTCGCTGACATTGTCGCCTGCATTGGCCGCTATCCTGCTGAAAAGCCATGACGCCAAGCCTGACTGGCTGACCAAGGTCATGAACCGCCTGTTTGGCCGTTTCTTCAGCGCGTTCAACCGCATGTTCAACCGCGGCTCGGAAAACTATTCCAAAGGCGTGACCGGCGTGATCTCTCGCAAGGGCATCATGATGGGACTGTATGCCGTATTGCTGTTGGCGGCTGTTGGTGTTTCGTACATTGTTCCAGGCGGTTTCGTGCCAGGGCAAGACAAACAATACCTGATCAGCTTCACCCAGTTGCCTAACGGCGCAACGCTGGACCGTACTGAATCGGTGATCCGCAGCATGTCCGACATCGCGCTGAAAGAACCTGGCGTGGAAAGCGCGGTTGCTTTCCCTGGGTTGTCGATCAACGGCTTCACCAACAGTTCCAGCGCCGGTATCGTATTCGTGACGCTGAAACCTTTTGAAGAACGCCGCAGCAAGGAATTGTCGGCAGATTCCATTGCCGGCAAGCTGAACCAGAAGTATTCGGGCATCAAGGACGCGTTCATTGCCGTCTTCCCGCCGCCGCCTGTCATGGGGCTGGGAACGGTAGGGGGCTTCAAGATGCAGATCGAAGACAAGAGCGCGCTGGGTTACGCCGAACTGGATGCAGCAGCGCAGGCTTTTATTGCTGCCGCCAAGACAGCGCCCGAACTGGGTCCGATGTTCTCCAGCTACCAGATCAACGTGCCACAGCTGGACGTGGACCTGGACCGTGTCAAAGCCAAGCAATTGGGCGTGCCCGTGACCGACGTGTTTGACACGATGCAGATCTACCTCGGCTCGCTGTATGTGAACGACTTCAACCGTTTCGGCCGCGTGTACCAGGTGCGTGCCCAGGCTGATGCGCCGTTCCGTTCCAAACCGGAGGATATTCTGCAACTGAAAACCCGCAATGCTGCTGGTGAAATGGTGCCACTGTCTTCGCTGGTCAAGGTAACGCCGAGTTTTGGTCCTGAAATGGTGGTGCGTTATAACGGCTACACCGCTGCCGATATCAACGGCGGACCTGCACCAGGCTATTCGTCCGACCAGGCGCAGGCTGCGGCAGAGCGTATTGCTGCCAAGACCCTGCCTTCCGGCATCAAGTTTGAATGGACCGACCTGACTTATCAGCAAATCCTGGCAGGCAATGCCGGCATGTGGGTTTTCCCTATCAGCGTGCTGCTGGTGTTCCTGGTACTGGCTGCGCAGTATGAAAGCCTGACCTTGCCGCTGGCCGTTATCCTGATTGTACCGATGAGTCTGCTGGCTGCACTGACCGGTGTCTGGCTGACAGGCGGCGATAACAACATCTTTACGCAGATCGGTCTGATGGTACTGGTGGGGCTGTCGGCGAAGAATGCGATTCTGATCGTGGAATTTGCGCGGGAACTGGAATTGCAAGGCAGTACGCCGCTGCAAGCTGCGATTGACGCCAGCCGTTTGCGTCTGCGTCCTATCCTGATGACGTCGATCGCGTTCATCATGGGTGTGGTGCCTCTGGTGACATCCAGCGGCCCAGGTTCGGAAATGCGCCATGCAATGGGTGTTGCCGTGTTCTTCGGCATGCTGGGTGTGACGCTGTTCGGCCTGTTCCTGACGCCGGTGTTCTATGTGCTGCTGCGCTCCGCCAGCGGCGGCCGCAAGCTGCATTCGGCTGTCGTGCATGAAGCTCCGGCTGTGGCACATGGACACGGACATGAAGGCGATCATGCGGCTGCGCATCCTGCAGCACCGCTGTAATCCTCAGAAAGTTTGGAGCATAAAATGATGAATACAATCAAACCCCTGAAATCAGTGTCATCGCTGCTGATGTTGCTGATGGTGCTGGCAGGCTGTTCGGTGGCGCCGACGTATGAACGCCCCGAAGTCAGTACGCCAGCGGCCTTCAAGGAAGCGGCAACAGCCCAGGCAAACACTGCCTGGAAAGAAGCGCAACCTTCAGAAGACATGGCGCGCGGCGAGTGGTGGAAGATCTTTGGCGATGCCAGCCTGAACGACCTGGAAGCACAGGCGCAGACTGCCAACCAGAGCCTGAAAGCCGCAGCCGCAAGGCTGAAGCAATCACGGGCGCTGCGGCAGGATGCACGCTCGGAGCTGTTCCCGCAGATCAATGCCGGTCTCGGCGCCAGCCGTGGAAGGCCGTCTCCCGTGTCGCAAGGCTTGCCTGACAACACACCCGTACCGACTGGCAATACCTTCAGCGGCACGCTGGGAGCATCGTACGAACTGGATCTGTTCGGCCGTGTCGCTTCTACGGTGAATGCCGCTAATGCAGATACGCAGCAAAGCGAAGCACTGTTCCAGTCGATACGGCTGGCTTTGCAGGCTGATGTGGCGCAGGCGTATTTTCTGCTGAGAGAACTGGATGCCGAACAGGCGCTGTTTTCCGGCACTGTGGAACTGCGCCTGCAAACACTGAAGCTGGTGCAGAGGCGTTTTGACGAAGGCGACATCAGCGAGCTGGACCTGGCGCGCGCCAAGGCAGAGCTGGCTTCTGCGCAGGCAGATTCGCTGGGCGTGGCACGCACCCGTGCCACGGCAGAACACGCACTGGCAATTTTGCTGGGCAAGGCGCCGGCAGAGTTCGATTTTGCACCACGTCCGTTGTCGCGTATTGCGGTCAGCATTCCCGCCGGCCTGCCTTCGTCGCTGCTGGAACGCCGCCCGGATATTGCGGCAGCAGAACGCGGCATGGCAGCCGCCAATGCCCGCATAGGCGTAGCACGCTCGGCATTTTTCCCAAGGCTGGACATCACCGGCGCCTTCGGCTTTGAATCCGCCGGCCTGGGTGAACTGTTCAACTGGAGCAGCCGCACCTTCCTGCTGGGGCCTTTGCTGTCGATGCCGCTGTTTGATGGTGGCCGCCGCCAGGCAGGCGTCGACAAAGCACGCGCTGTGTATGAAGAAGACGTGGCCAACTACCGCCAGACCGTATTGAACGCGTTCAAAGAGGTAGAAGACAATCTGGCCGACCTGCGCATACTGGGCGACCAGACCCGCGCGCAGGACGATGCCGTGCAGGCTGCGGAACGTGCGGCCAAGCTGTCGCATATCCAGTACCGCCAAGGTTCGGTCAGTTACCTGAACGTCATCGATGCCGACCGTACTGTGCTGCAACAGCAACGCTCTGCTGCACAGCTGGATGGCGCCAGGGCCAAGTCTGCCGTCAGCCTGATCCGCGCAATCGGCGGTGGCTGGAGTGCAACTCCTGCGGTAGATACTGTGGCGAAAGCTGACTAAGCATCAGACTAAACATCAATTACCGGTAGTTTTTGTTTCCCTTGTCCAGAGTATCTCTGGTTTTTATAACGCACTTCCTCGGAAGTGCGTTTTTTTATTGTTCAGGCTGTTTGTGCGTGATGGATGCCGTCAGGGCTGTTGCATTCGGCTGTTGCATCCGCACCAAAAAGAGCGCGGTTCAAACTTTGAAACGCAAAACGATGTATTGTTATATTTAACGAAGTCGCTTCCCTGATTTTCCAAAAAATCTTTGGTTCCATAAGCAGCACATAAGCAGCACCCTGGAAACATCCTCGAAACCGCTTCCATTTATCCAGTGCCTGATATCTCGTCGGGCGAATTTTATCAGCAGCGCCGGACGTCGCCCGAGCTGCTTTTTTCTGGAGGGTAAAAGTGTTTTTAGAGCATAAACTAGAACAGTGGGTCAGTAGCGTCACCCAGAAAATGGTGCTGCCTTTACGCGTCGAATTGTGGAATGGAAAACATTTCGATCTGAGCCAGGCACCACCCAAAGTCATTATTCGCATCCCTCAGGCTTCTGCACTCAGTTACCTGCTGACACCGTCGCTATCCAATCTTGGCTCGGCTTACGTCGACGGCAAGATAGATATCGTCGGCAAACCCAGCGAAATCATTTCCATCGGTGGCGAACTCGCGTCCAGCACGCTGAAGCAGGAAGGCAAGTTCGCCAGGATCAGGCGCTCCTTCGGCCGCAGCAAAGCCAAAGATGCAGAGGCGATCCGTTACCACTACGATGTATCGAATGATTTCTACAAGCTGTGGCTGGATGAGAACATGCTGTATTCCTGCGCCTACTTTGAAAATGGTGATGAGGATCTGGCAACTGCGCAGCTGAAAAAAATTGACCATATCCTGACCAAGATACGCGTGCGCCCCGGTGACAGGCTGCTGGACATAGGCTGCGGCTGGGGAGGGCTGGTCATCCGCGCGGCGCAAAAATATGGCGCGCATTGCGTCGGCATCACCCTGTCGGAAAACCAGGCGGAGTTGGCAAGGCAGCGCGTCGAAGCGCTGGGCCTCAGCGACAAGATAGAAATCCGGCTGCAGGATTACCGCGACGTGACCGGCAGCTTCGACCGTATTACCAGTGTGGGCATGTTCGAGCATGTCGGCCTGCTGAACCTGCAGTCCTACTTCAGCAAAATCCAGAGCCTGCTGGCCGACGGCGGCATCGCCATGAACCACGGCATCACATCCACCGATTCGGAAAGCGGTGAAACACCCTACGGCGGAGGCGAGTTCATTGAACGCTATGTTTTTCCGCACGGCGAGCTGCCGCACATAGGTCTGGTGTTGAAAACCATGCAGGAAGGGGGGCTGGAGGCGCTGGACGTCGAAAACCTGCGGCGCCACTATGCAAAAACCTGTGCAATATGGGCAGAAAATTTTGAGCAGCATGCGCAGCAGATTCAGGAGATCGCCGGTGACCGGCGCTACCGCATCTGGCGTGTTTACCTGGCAGGCTGCGCGTATGCGTTTGAATCGGACTGGATTGCACTGTATCAGGTAGTGTGCACCAAGGCCGGCCGCAACCAGGCTGATCTGCCGTGGTCGAGAAAGTACATGTACGAGCAAAAGTCCTGAAGCTGGATATCAGGCAGCGGACAGATAATGCGATGATGAGAGAGTGAAACAAAGGCTGCAAACGCAGCCTTTGTTTTTATATCGATTTTTGTGCCGTTTTCCCATCTACAGCAGATCGGGGTCAATATCCGGCAAGCTCTGCTCCAGCTGGCTACTGGAGCCGGGCCCTTTCAGTCTCGCCTGCGCCAGCGCTTCAGTCGCACGCTGTATCATGGCTTCGCTGGTATCGTCGTGCGCATTGGTTGTCAATCCTGTGCAAAAACCGATGTTTAATCCCGGCACAACAGCGGCCCAGTCTACTGCAGCCACTGCAGCGGTGAGTCGCGCGATTGCCTTGCCGCTCTGGTCCAGCCAGGTAGTAGGCAGAATAATCGCGAATTCACTTTCACCGATGCGGCCGAAGGAGTCCAGCGAGCGCAGCAAACTCAGCGCTGCCTGTGTCGCACCCTGCAACACCTGGTCGCCGGCGGTTTTCCCATGCTGGGCCAGCAGCGCAGGAAACGCATCAATACCGATGACGGCAAAAGAAAACGGATGGCCGGTGCGCTTCGCACGGTCCAGTTCGGTATCCAGCTTTTGCAACAGGCCGCGCCGGTTCAGCGCCCCTGTCAGGCTGTCATGCGTCGAAACAGCACTCAATGCTTCCAGTGCCGCTTGCAGATCCTGGATGATGGCGCCGGTATCGGCGCCGGTCTTGATTTTTTCCACCAGATGCGACAGATGCGTGCTCAGGTCGTTGATGTCCTGTTTGGGATGGATGGGCACATCGGTCTCCGGATAACAAGGTATAGGAAATGATAGGAAATGAACGACTAAACGCGAATAGCAAAGCTGCGCCAGATTATCGCAAATTGTTTAACTATTGCAACTATCTTCGCCGCTTTCCACATTGGTTTTCATGCGGCCCAGTAGCGCAATCAGCGTGGCGCGCTCACCGGCTTCGAAACCGGCCATCATTTTTTCAGCGATCTGCTGTTTGTGTTTGTGTACGATGGCTTGCTGGGATTTGCCTGCGGGCGTCAACGTCACACGGTAGGAGCGCTTGTCATCGGCGTCGACCTCGCGCACGATCAGGCCGCGCTCTTCCAGCTGCTTCAGCAAACGTGTTATCTGCGCCTTGTCGCGGCCAAAATAGCGGATCAGATCCCGCTGCGTGCCCTTGGGATGGGCGTCGAAAAACCCCAGAGCCTGTGCGCCGATCGGCCCCAGTTCAAACTTGTCCGAACTTAAAGCCTGATGCATATGCGTTTTGAACTGATGCATCAGGCCAAAAAATTGTTCCAGCACGGCATCGTTTAAGTTCTTCATATTTTTTAGTTGACTTTGTCAACGACAATTCATAAACTAGTTGATAGTATCAACAAAAAGCCGCAGCTGTACATGAGCATATAAACCATGTGGCTATTATGACCAAATTACGCGCCTTGCTTTCAATATTCTTGACAATTGCGCGTATTGTTAAGATGGAGACTATCCATGAACATGCAACAGGAATTTGCAGATATGATTACCCGAGAAGAATATCAAGCAGCAGCGGCCCGGCTGGACCAGTTATGGAGTAAAGCCACAACGGCTGCAGACAGGGCAGAAATAGAGCATTTGCTGCATCTGATAGAACCCTGCGATACCTGTGCATTGAAGTATCTGGGAAAAAAATGAAGGGGGAGGGCTTTGCCGAGTACCGGCAGCCTTTCGCTACTTTACGTTACAGCGATACGACAATTTCTTTACAATTACGTTACAATCCAGCCATACCAAGCCCGGTACCTGAGACGTCGGTTGTAAAATTCTTACATCTACTGCAATACTTTCTGTAATACAGTCCAGTCTCTCGTGATATTTCCGCTTTTTGATGTTTGGCGATGCCGGCGTCTGACAGACCGCGTCCCAGAAACCAAGAATGCAGAGTCTCTCCGCAACAGCTCCTCCTTTTCGACTCGATTTCCTTGACGGCTTGCGGGCCTTAGCCGCCTTGTGGGTCATGTTCGGCCATATTCATCTGTTTAGTTATGGATGGGATCACCATACCTCGCTCTTGACTATCCCACTCAATGGGCTTCTTTACCTGCATATGGGGGTCGATGTGTTCCTGGTGCTGTCCGGCTTTTGCCTGGCATTGCCCGTAGTGCGAAATGGCAACCAGATGCGAACCGGCTTATTAGGCTATTTCAAGGCTCGCAGTTTGCGCATCCTTCCTCCGTA
Organism: Undibacterium sp.; assembly: GCA_043726505.1. Lineage (GTDB taxonomy): Bacteria > Pseudomonadota > Gammaproteobacteria > Burkholderiales > Burkholderiaceae_D > Undibacterium. Next base: position 7,460 of record JAYSKH010000062.1, read on the forward strand.
TTTCGCTGTGCTGCTGCTCATTTTGGCGGTCAATTTTTTTCTGCCTATTGTTACCTGGGGCCGGCATCCGATGGGCTTGACGTCTGATATTCCTTATCAGGTTTTGCTGAGCAATTTCCTGCTGTTACAAGACCTGTTCCCTCAATTTAACGGAATCAACGGCCCTTTTTGGAGTATTGCGACCGAGTGGCACCTGTATTTCCTGTTTCCATTGGCAATCTGGCTGCTGAGAAAATTCGGCGCATGGACCTTGCTGATCAGTGGCGCACTGTTGGCGGCTGCACTGACGTGGCGATCGCTGAATGCCTCCATTATCCTGGAGTCACTGCAGATGTCCGTACCGCAGCCGCCTTATTTTGTGCTGCTATTCGTAATGGGTATTGTTTCAGCCTGGTTTGTTTTTGGAGAAAATAGCCAGCCACGTAATAAGACATATGGCAAAGTAATCTGGGCGGCAGCGGCGCTTTTGCTGTTGCCTCTCGGCTGGCTGCTATGGAAGTACAGAATCATAGACGGTAGCAATGTCCATCTGTTCATGGATAATACCTACCAGATAGACCCGGTGGCCGGCGCAGTGACGGCACTTGCTCTTGCCGGATTAAGCGGCTTGCCAGTAACGCACATTGCCCGTAGGTTTCTGGAAACCAGAGTACTGGTGTGGATAGGAGGGTTTTCCTATTCGCTCTATCTGGTGCACATACCAATACTGGCGACGCTGGCGCATGCACTTGATATTTTGATGCCGCAAAAGACGCAACACCATGCCTTTTTCCTGCTGTCTTTGATCGGCGGCGGGCTATGCATGGGGTTTGCCTATTATTTTAGCAAAGTATTCGAGACCAGACTCTGGATGCGGCCCTTTGTTTCTCCGTCAGCAAAAGAGACAGCGCAAGCCATCAGGTTACGCATGCTGGAACTGGAAAAAGAACATAACAAGTTAAAACAGATGCTGGAAGAAATGTCTGCAATACCGCTGCGGGAAGGCAAGGAATAGGGGAGTCAGGCCTTCGCCGCAAAATGATGATGATGATCGACTCAAACCGGGTAAATACGATAGACGCAGCGCCGGCCGCCCGCCAGCAGATACTCTTCGCGTTTTACTACCCGGAGCTCACCCGCTACCGCCTGAAACAGTTGTAGTTCTGACTGGCAAAATCCCTGGCAGCTTTGCGCTGCTGCGCAGATAGGGCAGTGGTCTTCAATCAGCAGCCACTCGTCGCCATCTTTTTCTACCCGCGCCATATAACCGTCGGCATCCCTCAGCAACGCCAGCTTTTCCAGGCGCTCCTGAAGGCCGGCTGCCGGCTGGCAAAAGTCGGCATAGGCTGCGAGCATGTGCTGTTCCCTGTCGGTGATTAGCCGCTGCAAACCTTCCTGCCCGAACAGGTTCCTGACGGACTCAATCAGCTGCAAGCTCAGATGCGCATGCGTATCGGGGAAACGGCTATGGCCTTTTGAAGTCAGCGCCCAGTTTTGCCTTGGCCGCCCGACCCCGGCAGATGCCTCCTGCACGCCTTCAATCAATTCATCGGCAAGTAATCGCTGAACCTGCAGTCTCGCCGCCTCTGCTGTCAGTTCAAGCTCGGCGGCAAGTGTTGCCGTCGATGCCGCCCCTTTGGTCTTTAGGCGAAAAAGTATCCGCTCATGCGTATTTGGCTGGGCCGATTTATTATCCAAATTATTTCTTGCATAATTCATGGCAAAACCCTATTATCCAATTAATTTCTTGCATATTAAAACCGATCTACTTTTTTGTCGAGGTCTCGTTTGAACGCCTACTCTCAGCCGTCTCCCTGGAGCGATCTGCTTTCCCCCCGCAATGTACTCAGATCGATTGCCCTGACAGGAGGAGTGGCGCTGCATGCCATCAACGTACACATCGTTACGACAATACTGCCGTCGGTGGTGCGCGACATCGGGGGCCTGCAATACTATGCATGGAATACCACTTTGTTCGTCGTTGCCTCGATTCTTGGCGCGAGCCTGACCGCCCGGATGCTGGCCATGTTTGCACCTGGCAAAGCCTACTTCGCTGCATTAGGGCTGTTCTCGGCAGGCGCCATCGTCTGCGCTACGGCGCCGACGATGGCCTGGATGCTGGCCGGCAGGGGCATTCAGGGCCTGGGCGGCGGCATGCTGGCGACGCTGAGTTATGCGCTGATACGTGTGATATTTGAAGAACGCCTATGGGCGAGGGCGATCGCTCTCGTGTCCGGCATGTGGGGCGTCGCGACGCTGTTTGGGCCTGCAGTCGGTGGCCTGTTTGCACAAAGCGGAAACTGGCGAATGGCATTCTGGGCCCTGCTGCCGATTGCACTGCTGCTGGCCTTGACTGTCTCTACCCAGTTGAAAGCTTCCTCACCTATATCTACGAACAATGGGCCTACACCCTGGGGCCGTATCCTGCTGTTGGCGGCATCAGCACTGGCAGTCGCCGCCGCGTCGCTGGCGGAGCAAAATATCTGGAAGGCAGTCATCGCGCTGTGCGGTATCGGTCTCGGCATGCTGTTCGTCCGGCGGGATTCCCGCGCGGAGGTGCGCCTGCTTCCGGCGGGCTCCTACAAGACAGACAAGGAACTGGGAAGCATTTTTGCCGCAATAAGCCTGTTGACCATTGCTACCACCACAGAAATTTTCGTGCCTTATTTCCTGCAGCTGATACACCGCCATACGCCACTGGGGGCAGGGTATATGACAGCGGCCATGGCGGCCGGCTGGAGTATTGCCTCGGTCGCCGGTTCCGGCAAGACTGAAGCAAAGGCACGCCGTATGGTCACGACAGGTCCCATTGTCATGAGCGTGTCACTGGCTGCACTGGCGTTTTTGCTACCGGAAGCAGCGCGCTTCCCGGCACTGATAGAAAGCGTGCTAATCGGCGCCGCCCTTTTCGGCGCTGGGCTGGGAGTAGGCATAGGCTGGCCGCATCTGCTGACCCGCGTACTGAAGATTACGCCCGCCGGCGAAGAGGGGCTGACCTCGGGTGCCATTACGATAGTGCAGCTGTATGCGATGGCTATCGGCGCGGCAATGGCCGGCTTGCTGGTCAATGCGGCTGGCCTCTCGGTTCCGGGCGGGATCGAAGGCGCGCAGCAAGCTGCGTTTTGGTTATTCGCAGTCTTTACGCTGGCACCGCTGCTGGCTGCTGTTTTATTGCGTAAATTCGCCGCGGCCGAAACCGGTCACTAATGCCATTCTCTTGGACTGCCTGCGGACTGCCTGCCGCTTACACCAGCAAGGCAGCCGTCAGCGATTCGATTTCTTCTTCGGAATCGGCAAGTATGCTGTGCAGCGTGCCGCCGTCGACTTCAAAATTGATTGCCGCTGCGGTCTGCTTGATAGTCACGCCTTCTTTCTGGTGCAGCGGCGATACCACGCGCGCCAGATCATTGGCCAGCAATAGCGTATCGCCCAGCGTTTCCGGCGGAACGGCGCGCACGCCATGCCACAAGGCTTCCACTGCTGTCATTACGCCATCCGGCACGCCGAGTTTTTTCAGCACGCCGCGGCCTATCAGTTTTTCTCCATATTCGACCCAGTCTTCAGGATCGCCGTCCAGCAGGCCGGGGAACTCCTCGGCGCGGGAGATCAGGTAAAAGCCGCCGACTTCATGCACGATGCCGGCAAACATGGCTGTATCTGGATCCACTTTGGTCACGCGCTTGGCAATCACCTGCGCCAGTGCAGCGACGTGGGCGGAATGCTCCCACAGTTGCGCGGCCTTGGCCTTCAGCACAGGGTCGGTCAGCTTGCTGTTCAGTTGCCGCACGATAACCGAAGCTACCATGGATTTGAGCGTGCGAAAGCCCAGCCGGTTGACGGCGGCCTTCACATTAGTGATCTCATTGTTGGAGCGGTTGTAGGCAGCCGAATTGGCAATCGCCACCGTGCGCGCCGACAGCAAAGGTTCTGCCATCACCATCTTGGCCGCTGCATCGATATGGGAATCCGGATTTTCCAGTGCCTGCTGCAGCTTCAGCGAGGCGTTTACGTTGGCGGGAAAGGTCAGTTCGCCCTTGCTGGCCTGGGTTGCAATTTCTCTGAAAATTTCAAGCCTGTCCATCATGTCTCCCATTATGGTGTTATGACTGCCCGCAACAACGCCGAATTTCTGCCGCCGGCCTTACATCATAGGCCTATGCGTAGGGCTGTGCGTAAGCCGGTGAGGCCGACCTCAATCAGCTTTAAGCAGAATAGCAGAAATGCATCGCAAAAAAAATTCCACAAGGCAATAAACTGATTATATACCTCTGCAGTCAAATTGTTAGTCTCATCTGCCTGCCTTACTAGCTGTATTTAACAGAAGCGCTTTTGTTCCAGCACAGGCTAAACATCGCTCTCTGACAATTTTGTCATTCTGCAGTCATGTCGTTGTTGCAGCGCAGCACGTACGATCAGTGCCTATCTACATCGCCCGCTGCGCATCAAATACCTGAAGCATTTATGACGCGCGACGCCCCCCCGTCCTGAGGAGAACGCAAATGTCTTCGTCATTTTTATCCCGCTCGCTATCCGCATTGAGGTGCATGCCGGCGGCGCTACGCAATGCATTGTCCATTCCGGCGGAAACGCGTCTCGCGACGCCCTTACTGGCGATCGCCGGCGTCACGCTTGCATTAACAGGCGCCTACGCGTATGCCGCGGGCTGGCTTACTCCGCACCGGTTAACGCCGTCCCGCATTATTTCCACCTTCAACGCCAATGCCGGCACCTATGCAGGTTTTCGCCGCAACCAAGCCAAAGGCATATGCGTGACAGGCTATTTTGACGGTAACGGCAATGCGTCCCAGTTTTCTTCCGCTTCCGTATTCGATGCGGCACGCACTCCCGTCATTGGCCGCTTCGCTATCCCCGGCGGCAATCCACTGATCAGCGATGCAGGCAGCCCCGTACGCAGCCTCGCTCTGTTGTTCCAGCTTGCGGATGGCGAGCAATGGCGCACCGGAATGAACAATACGCCGGTCTTTGCCGTGCACACTCCACAGGCGTTTTATGAACAGTTGACGGCCTCGCGCCCCGACCCTGCCACAGGGAAGCCGGACCCGGCGCGGATGAAAGCCTTCTTCAACGCACATCCGGAAACGGCGGCCTTTCGCCAGTGGGTGGCTGCGCATCCGCCGTCATCGGGCCTGGAAAACGGCACCTACTACAGCATCAATGCCTTCCAGCTCATTAATGCCGCCGGCGATAAGCAGTATGTGCGCTGGGCCATGGTGCCGGAACAGTCATATACGCCCGTGGGCCGCGATATCAAGGACCCGGATTTTCTGAGCCGCGGCCTGCAACAGCAGTTGCAAAAAGCAGGGCAGGGAGGCTTGCACTGGCACCTGATGCTGACGCTGGCCAAGCCTGGCGATGTAACGGACGACGCCACACAGGCCTGGCCCGCAGACCGGCCCAGCATCGATGCCGGCATATTGACGCTGACCCAGGCGATTACCCAGGACGACGGTCCCTGCCGCGACGTGAATTTCGATCCGCTGATCCTTCCTCGCGGAATTCAGCCTTCTGCCGACCCTTTGCTGGCGGCCCGCTCGGGAGCTTACTCCCGTTCATTTAACCTGCGCACGCGTGAAGAGGCTGCCGGCCTGGCCAACGCGGATGCTGATGCCCACACACGCTCTGGAGGCGCGTAGTGAAATCTACCCCTATGAAATCCACCTCTATGAAATCCACCCCTACGTCCTTCAGCCTGGCTGCACGGCTGCTCCACTGGCTAATGGCACCGCTATTGCTTGCGATGCCGCTGATAGGTACCGGCATGGTCAACACCGTATCTGCATGGCGGCCATGGCTGGCTGACATACACAAGCCGCTTGGGCTGGCGTTGCTGGCACTGGCAATAGCAAGACTGCTGCTGCGTATCAGTGAAGGCAAGGAAAATGCTCAGCGAACTATATCTTCGGCGCCCGGCTGGCAGCAGCGTATGGCAGCGTTGTCGCACTTCGTACTCTACGGAGCGATGCTAATCATGCCCCTGCTAGGCTGGGGCATGCTGTCGGCAGCAGGCTATCCGCTACCGGGTATAGGCGCATTTCACTTGCCTGCGATAGCGCCGCAGAACGTCGTGCTCTATGCGTGCCTGCGATATGCGCACGGTGCTTGCGGCATACTGTTTTTTGCCGCAATCGTCGTCCATGTGGCCGCCGGCCTGCTGCATGCGCTGATATTGAAGGATGGCGTATTTTCCGGTATGGCTCTGTCCTTGAAAAATCGGAATGGAACAACAGTTCACGCATCCGACCAGCGCTAGTATTTGATTTTACCCAATCGGCAAGGTTAGAATGATTGATATGAAAATTCTAATATCAATCTTTCTGTTAGGCATCTCCAGCCTGGCATCTGCCGGTATCATCAACAACTGCATTGATGCAGACGGCAAAAAAATTACCACAGACCAGCCATGTGAAAAACTGGGATTGAAAGACGCAGGCGACCTGCTGGCAGCGCCCGCATCACCGGCAATGGCAACGACTACGGCAGCCTCGGCGACAGCATCTTCGGCTGAGGCAAATGGAACCAATGCAGCCAGTGCAGCCGGCGCCTCTGCTTCCGCAGAGTCCTTCCTGCCGCCGCCCATGCCCAAAGTGACGGTGGAACATAAGCTGCCGCCTCCGCCGCCGCCTAACCAATGGATGGAACTGATCCATAATGACTATTCTCTGCTGCTATTGATGGGCGCCTGCCCGTTCCTTTTTGCGTTTTTCTGGTACGTATTTGAATACAGGACCCGCCGCAGCTAAAACAGTTTAAGCGGCGGTAGATTCAGTAATTTTTCCGCGGCTTAGGCCTGCCGCTTACAGGATTCCCCGCTCCGGATAAACTTCGTTCCTCTCTACACGGCCATAGCCGAACTTATCCAGGTCTATCGTCTGGAAGCGCCCGGTAGTGATGAGTTCTGCGATGCCCCGTCCTGCCGCTGGCGCGTGCATCATGCCGTGGCCGGAAAAGCCGCCGGCGACATAAAAATTTTCAAAACCGCTTTTCCAGTTGCCGATAATCGGATTGCCGTCCAGCTCGCATAGTTCATACAAGCCCGACCAGGTCCGGTGGCATCTGGCCCCTTCAAACGCCGTTGGAAAACGGTGCGCCAGTGCAGGCCAGACCACGCGTTCAAAGTAATCATGGTCAACATCAAAATTGTATCCCCGGGGTTCATCCGAATTGACCAGCCCGCCGGAATAGCCATTGCCTTCGGGCCGGAACGCGAGTCGGTTAAGATCTTTTACATAGGGCAGCGGCTCTATCTTGTTTTGCCCACTAAAAAAATGTTCAAAGCGGCGTAGCGGGCTCACCGGCAACCGCATGCCCAGCATGGCGCTGATCCCTGCGGACCAAGCTCCTGCTGCATTGACAAACACATGCGCCGCCAGCTCCCGGCCCGACTCCAGCGAAGCATGGGTAACTGCGGCGCCCACGTGCCGCAGCGACGCCACCTTGTCCTGAATGTAGTCAACGCCGAGGGAGCGCGCTTTCTTGCGCAGCCCCTGCAAAAAGCTGGACGGGTCGCACCAGCCGTCTCCAGGCGAATAAGCGCCACCATCCAGATCATCCACATGCATGGAGGGGAACAGATTTCGCAGGCCTTCGCGGTCCAGCAAACGGATATCGGCGCCCAGCGAGCGCTGGGTAAGGGCATTTTCTTCCAGCATACGCATGGCCTTGCCATGGACGATGAACAGATAACCTTGTTGAATCCAGTCTACAGGCGCAGGCTCGCCATTGACCGCCATGTCCACCGGAAAGCGCTTGATAAAATCGATACTGAAGTTCGACATCTCTATGTTCTCGGGACACGAGAATAGCCGCCGCGCACCGCCTGACGCGCGTACCGTGGACGCAAATTCATAAGTAGGGTCCGGTTCGATCACCGCCACCTCCATCGCCGGATCAGCCCGTTTCAGGAAGTAGGCGACACTGCTGCCCACGATGCCGCCACCGATGATGACGGTGTCATAGCGGTTCTTTGATGTATTCATTATTACCCTGTCTTGAAGTGCTGCGGTTTGTGCTGCGGTTAGCGCCGGAGTATTGTGTACGGCAGCCAGGCTGGCCTGAGGAAATTGTATACCACGCCGCAGCAGCCAGTTCGCAACCTGAAATAGCCTGCGATTTTTATTCTGAACTCAGAAAAAGCTTTGAGAAAAAATGATTATCCAGGCGATGAGAAACCGTGCGAGGGATTGCTTGTCGTGAAACAGTCCGGTAACGCGCTGTCTATAGGGAACTGCCTCAAACTGCCGATACTAAGTTGGGCAGCGTACGCATCCACACGTATAAGCCAATTATGATGATAAAAATAAGATACCGAAAGAAGGCGCGCATGTTTTAAACTGAAACGTGGGCGTTTGTTTAACATGGAAATATTGGAGGGAATATGGGTTATCGCATCGCAGTCATCGTCGGCAGTCTGAGAAAGGAATCGTATAACAAAAAGCTGGCTCAGGCCCTCGTGTCGCTTGCGCCCGCAGAACATTCATTTGGTTTTGTGGATATCCAGCTGCCGCTACTGAACCAGGACCTGGAGCACTCGCTACCGGCCGAAGTTGCCGCATTCAAGAACAGCATACAGGATGCGCAGGGCTTGCTGTTTGTCACCCCCGAATATAACCGGTCGATACCCGGCGTACTGAAAAACGCCATCGACTGGGGTTCACGCCCCAACGGCACCAGCGCATGGACCGGCAAGCCAGCTGCAATTGCCGGCATTTCTCTGGGCGCGACAGGCACTGCCATGGCGCAGCAGCATTTGAGGAATGTGCTGTCCACGCTGAACGTGTCCGTGATGCCGTCACCAGAATTGTTTCTGCAGGCAAAAGAAGGTTTTTTTGACGAGGATGGCGGCATCAGCAGCGAAAGCAGCAGGCAGTTTTTGCAAAAATACCTGGCCCGCTATATGGAGTGGGTGCATAAATTTGCCGCGTGATAGCGGCAAGATTGCGCCCCCGATTGCAACTTCAGCAGTTTTAGTGTCCGAGTGGCATGTCAATAACGCGTGCAGCCAGTTGCGGCAGCATGACTTCTGCCGCAGCTTCGGATTTAAACGCCAGCAGGTGATCTGCTCGCGTCATGCCACGGTTGATTGCGGCGATGGGCTTACCTGCGGCGGCAGCCATGCGGCAGAAGCGGAAGCCAGAAAATACGATCAGTGACGAGCCGACGACCAGCAGCGCGTCTGCTTCTGCCAGCGCTCGCTCGGCGGCTTCGGTGCGTTCACGCGGCACGCCGTCGCCGAAAAACACCACATCCGGCTGCAGCATGCCTCCGCATAGCCGGCAGGCGGGAATATGAAATTCTTCCATCTCCTCGGGTTCAAACTGAGCGTCGCCGTCAGGCAGGGCAGTTGCTGCTGCACCTGCCAGTGCAGGGTTGGCCTGTTCCAGCATAGCCTGGATTTCTGAGCGCAGATAAGGCGCCCGACAATGCAGGCATACCACCTGGTGGATATTGCCGTGCAGTTCAATGACATTACTGCTGCCCGCCTGCTGGTGCAGGCCATCGACATTTTGCGTCAGTACGGAGGATATTTTGCCTTCCGCCTGCAAGGCGGCAATCGCGCGGTGGCCGGCGTTAGGCAAGGTTTTTGCCAGTGTAGGCCAGCCCAGCATACTGCGTGCCCAATAACGTCTGCGTACGGCCTCTTTGGCACGAAAATCCGGACCCTGTATGGGCGCCTTGCCGCGCCGTACGCCATCCTTGTCGCGGTAATCTGGAATCCCAGATGCCGTACTCATGCCGGCGCCCGTCAACACGAGCACACGGGAATGGCCATCTAAAAAAGTCGCCAGTTCCTTTATGTCGGCGGCGGCGTCATTGCTGTTCATGCATTTTTTTTGGTAAGTTAACTTGGCCATTTATGCAGCAGAGCGTGGCTGCGGAAGGCCTTGTGGCCCGGTGCTTTAAATCCAACACAAGCCATATTGTGCGCGATAAGCCTTTTGCCTGCACCGAACGCCGTATTAATGGGCGTCGATTGTATGCAGCGCCTGGATGAAATAATCGATATTGAAAGGCTTTACCAGGTGGAATTCAAAGCCTGCTTCCTGGGCCCGCTTGCGGTCTTCAGACAAGCCATAGCCGGTCAGCGCGATCAGCCGGATTGCGCTGGTACGGCTATCCGCTCTCAGCCTTCTCGCCACTTCATAGCCATCGATTCCGGGCAAACCTATATCGATGATGGCAATATCGGGCTGTTCGGTAATCGCTCTGACAATGCCCATGTCACCGGCAGATGCTTCCACTGTGGCAAAGCCATAGGCATTCAGCAATTGCACGATCATTTCCCGGCCATCGTCATTGTCCTCAATCAGCAGCAGCTTGTGCTTCAGCAGTGCATCATGCAAGCCGGGCGCCGGCTCTGCAGCCTGCAAGCTGCCAGAGCGGGGCATCGCGAGTGTAAAGGTACTGCCCAGGTTGGCGCCGGCGCTACGGACCTCTATCGTGCCTGCATGCAGCTGCACCAATTGCCGCACCAGTGCCAGGCCTATGCCCAGCCCGCCCTTGGCGCGGTCGATGGAATGTTCTCCCTGGACAAATACATCAAAAATATGCGGCAACAGCGTGGCGTCTATGCCTATGCCTGAATCCTCCACGCTTAGCGTGATGGATTCCCCCTGGGAACTGCTGCCGACGGCAATCGTACCACCGGCGGGTGTGTATTTGATGGCGTTGTCCAGCAGGTTGGTGACGATCTGCTCCAGCCGGGTGGGGTCGGCCTCCACCCAGGCGTCGCCATAGGTGATCTTCCACTGGTAGCTGTCTACCGGGCGGCTGGCTTTCAGGCTCTCCAGGCAGGCGGCAACGACATCGCTGATGTTGACGGGTTTTTTGTGAAGGATGATCTTGCCGGACATGACACGGCCCAGATCCAGCAGATCATCCACGATGCGGGTCAGGTTTTGGGTTTGCCTGTTGAGTATCAGTTTGGCGCGTTCCATACTCTGCTGGCTGGCGCCCGGATAGCCAATAATCGATGCCGCGCTGGTAATCGCGCTCAGCGGATTGCGCAGTTCATGCCCCAGCATTGCCAGGAATTCGTCTTTTGCCTTATTTTGCTCAACGGCCAGCTTTCTCTCCCGCATTTCCAGGATCAGCTTGGCATTACTTGCTTCCAGCGCAGTGGTACGCAGTTTCAGCGTCTCCGCCTGCTCCTTGAGCTCGGCATTCTTCTTGGCAAGCCTCACAAATACCGACACCTTTGCCTGCAATACCTGGGGAATAATGGGAGTAAACAGATAATCAACCGCGCCTTGCTGGTAGGCTTTCAGCTTGTTGATCTCGTCTGCCAGAAAGGCGGTAACGAAAATAATCGGGATGCCGGACGAGCGTGGCCGCTGATGGATTGCTTCGGCAGTTTCAAAGCCGCTCATGCCCGGCATGTTGACGTCGAGCAGGATCACGGCGAAATCATCCTGCAACACGTGTCTGAGCGCCTCTTCGCCGGACCGGGCGCCGATCACCGAACAACCGTTACCTTCCGCCCAGACCGATAACAGATCCGTCAGCGCAAACAGGCTTGCAGCGTCATCATTTACGACTAAAATCTTTGGTGCATATTTCGATGACACGCTATCCCTCGATCGCAATTTTTGAATAAATGTAGGTGATGGCTGGCCCGGCACAGGAACAAGGCTGTACCAAAGAAGGGCCAACGAAAAATTAGTTCTCTAATAATACTGATTCATTGCAATGGAATAAGAAATTGCAGTAAATTATGTCACCGGATTCACTTGAAGGGAAAGAAAATTGCAGTTTTCCCAGCTGCCACTTTCATTTCTCGCAGGCAAATTTTTTTACGTATGTTTTGCGCAACATCCGTCATCTTCCAATTGGAGCTAGCCAAGCATGAACACGATTACCGATATCTCCGATACGCTCGATCCCAAGCTCCTGCTGGCAGCGCTGACGGCTCTGAAAAAAGGCGATTTTTCCATCAAGATGCCTTCAGATCTGACCGGCCTGAATGGGAAAATCGCCGACACGCTCAATGAGATCATCGAAAACAGCGCGCACATGGCCAAGGGCATACAGTCCGTCAGCCAGCTCGTGGGCCAGGAAGGGCGCTTGCTGCAGCGCGCAATGGCAGTGCGCGCCGAAGGCGATTGGGGCACCATCGTCAATTCCGTCAACTCGTTGATTGATGATCTGGTACGGCCAACAACGGAAATGGCGCGCGTGATCGGCGCGGTGGCAAAAGGGGATCTGTCGCAAAGCATGGCACTGGAAGTTGATGGCCGCCCATTGCAGGGCCAGTTCCTGAGCGCTGCAACCACCGCCAACACGATGGTGAACCAGTTGAGTTCATTCGCATCCGAAGTGACGCGGGTGGCGCGCGAAGTAGGTACCGAAGGCAAGCTCGGCGGACAAGCAAACGTGCCCGGCGTGGCCGGCATCTGGAAGGATTTGACTGACTCAGTGAACTCGATGGCGGGTAACCTGACATCGCAGGTACGGAACATTGCCGATGTGACGACGGCAGTGGCCAACGGCGACTTGTCCAAAAAGATCACCGTGGACGTGCGCGGCGAGATTTTGCAGCTGAAGGACACGATCAATACGATGGTGGACCAGTTGCGCTCATTTGCGTCTGAAGTAACACGGGTGGCGCGGGAAGTAGGTACCGAAGGCAAGCTCGGCGGACAGGCATATGTGCCAGGCGTGGGCGGCACGTGGAAGGATCTGACGGACAACGTGAACTTCATGGCGTCCAACCTGACGGGCCAGGTGCGTAACATTGCAGAGGTAACAACCGCAGTGGCTAACGGCGACTTATCCAAAAAAATTGCGGCCGATGCAAAGGGCGAGATTCTGCAGCTGAAAGATACAATCAACGTGATGGTGGATCAGTTGAGCTCGTTTGCGTCTGAAGTAACGCGCGTGGCGCGTGAAGTGGGTACTGAAGGCAAGCTTGGCGGACAGGCGCAGGTGAAGGGTGTTGGCGGCACGTGGAAGGATCTGACCGACTCGGTAAATTCCATGGCGGGTAACCTGACCGGCCAGGTGCGTAATATCGCCGATGTAACGACGGCGGTGGCTAACGGCGACTTGTCCAAGAAGATTACCGTCGACGTCAAAGGCGAAATCCTGGAATTGAAAAATACGATCAACGTCATGGTGGATCAGTTGAACTCGTTTGCGTCCGAAGTAACGCGGGTGGCGAGGGAAGTGGGTACCGAGGGCGAACTGGGCGGGCAGGCGAACGTGCCCGGTGTTGCTGGCACATGGAAGGATTTGACCGACTCGGTAAATTCGATGGCGGGTAACCTGACCGGCCAGGTGCGCAATATTGCGGACGTAACAACCGCGGTGGCCAATGGCGACTTGTCCAAGAAGATCACTGCCGATGCCAAGGGCGAGATTCTGGAACTGAAAAACACCATTAACGTGATGGTGGACCAGCTGAGCTCGTTCGCATCTGAAGTAACACGCGTGGCAAGGGAAGTGGGTACCGAGGGTGAGTTGGGCGGACAGGCCAATGTGCCAGGGGTTGCCGGTACCTGGAAGGATTTGACCGATTCGGTGAACTCGATGGCGGGTAACCTGACCGGGCAGGTGCGTAACATTGCGGATGTGACCACGGCGGTGGCCAATGGCGATTTGTCCAAGAAAATTACCGCTGATGCCAAAGGCGAGATTCTGGAACTGAAAAACACGATTAACGTGATGGTGGATCAGCTAAGCTCGTTCGCATCCGAAGTAACACGGGTGGCGAGGGAAGTGGGTACTGAAGGCGTATTGGGTGGGCAGGCCAACGTGCCCGGTGTGGCAGGTACGTGGAAAGATTTGACGGACAACGTCAACTTCATGGCGTCCAATCTGACGGGCCAGGTGCGCAATATTGCGGACGTGACGACGGCGGTGGCCAATGGCGATCTGACCAAAAAAATTACGGTTGACGTCAAAGGCGAGATTCTGGAACTGAAAAACACGATTAACGTCATGGTGGATCAGCTAAGCTCGTTTGCATCCGAAGTAACGCGCGTGGCGCGGGAAGTGGGTACTGAAGGCAAGCTCGGCGGCCAGGCGCTGGTAAAAGGCGTGGGCGGCACGTGGAAAGATCTGACGGACAACGTGAACTTCATGGCGTCCAACCTGACCGGACAGGTGCGTAACATTGCTGAGGTGACGACGGCGGTGGCCAATGGCGATTTGTCCAAGAAAATTACCGCCGACGTTAAAGGCGAGATTCTGGAACTGAAAAACACGATCAACGTGATGGTGGATCAGTTGAGCTCGTTTGCGTCCGAAGTGACACGCGTGGCGCGGGAAGTGGGCACCGAGGGTAAGTTGGGTGGCCAGGCCAATGTGTCTGGCGTGGCCGGCACGTGGAAGGATCTGACCGATTCGGTGAACTCGATGGCGGGTAACCTGACATCGCAGGTGCGTAATATTGCCGACGTGACCACGGCGGTGGCCAATGGCGACTTGTCCAAGAAAATTACCGTGGACGTGCGGGGCGAGATTTTGCAGCTGAAAGATACGATCAATACGATGGTGGACCAGCTGCGCTCCTTTGCGTCAGAGGTGACGCGGGTGGCGCGGGAAGTGGGTACCGAAGGCCGGCTGGGCGGGCAGGCCAATGTGCCCGGCGCTTCCGGAACGTGGAAGGATTTGACGGATAACGTGAACTTCATGGCATCCAACCTCACCGGCCAGGTGCGCAACATCGCCGAGGTAACGACGGCGGTGGCCAATGGCGATTTGTCCAAGAAAATTACCGTCGACGTCAAGGGCGAGATCCTGGAATTGAAAGACACCATCAATGTCATGGTGGATCAGCTGAGTTCGTTTGCATCCGAAGTGACGCGGGTGGCGCGGGAAGTGGGTACTGAAGGCAAACTCGGCGGGCAGGCACAAGTGAAAGGCGTAGGCGGCACGTGGAAGGATTTGACCGAAAACGTCAACTTCATGGCGGCCAACCTGACCGAGCAGGTGCGCGGTATCGCCGGCGTGGTGACGGCGGTAGCCAAAGGCGACCTGCAAAAGAAACTGACAGTGGCGGCACAGGGCGAGATTGCTTCGCTGGCCAATACCATCAATGAAATGACGGATACGCTGGCGGTGTTCGCTGACCAGGTAACAACGGTGGCGCGCGAGGTTGGCGTGGAAGGTAAGCTGGGCGGGCAGGCCAGCGTGCCGGGCGCCTCCGGCACATGGAAGGATTTGACCGAAAACGTCAACCAGCTTGCGGCCAACCTTTCCACCCAGGTACGCGCGATTGCCGAAGTGGCGACTGCCGTGACCAGGGGCGATTTGTCGCGCTCCATCCAGGTGCGTGCGCGCGGCGAGGTATCGGATCTGAAGGACAACATCAATGAGATGATTCGCAACCTGAAAGAAACGACACAAAAAAATGCGGAGCAGGATTGGCTCAAGACTAACCTGGCACGTTTCACGCGGCTGTTGCAGGGCCAGCGCGATCTGGGCACCGTTACCAAGCTGATTCTGTCTGAACTCGCGCCGCTGGTGTCTGCGCACCACGGTGTGTTCTACATGATGGATTCGTCCAACGATACGTCACTGCTGGAAATGATTGCCAGCTACGGCTACCGTTCAAGCAACAAGCTGCCGACATCCTTCCTGCCGGGCGAAGGCCTGGTAGGCCAGTGCGCGCTGGAAAAAACCCGCGTATGGCTGACCAATGTGCCGCGCGACTATATCAAGGTATCTTCCGGGCTGGGTTCAGCCCCGCCAACGAATATTGTGGTGCTGCCTATCCTGTTTGAACAGCAGGTCAAGGCCGTGATTGAAATTGCGTCACTGGACAAGTTTACGCAAACGCACATGGGTTTCCTTGACCAGTTGATGGAATCCATCGGCGTGGTGTTGCACACGATTGAAGCAAACAGCCGCACGGAAAGCTTGCTGAGCCAGTCGCAATCGCTGGCGCAGAAGCTGCAACAGACCAACCAGGAGCTGGCAGAAAAAGCGCGCCTGCTGTCTGATCAGAATATCGAGGTGGAACGTAAAAACCGCGAGGTGGAACAGGCCAAGATTGCGCTGGAAGAAAAGGCGACACAGTTGACGCTGTCGTCCAAATATAAATCGGAGTTCCTGGCCAATATGTCGCACGAGTTGCGTACGCCATTGAACAGCCTGCTGATACTGGCGCAACAACTGGGCGACAACCCGAAGGGTAATCTGTCCGATAACCAGGTGGAATACGCCAAGACCATTTTCGGCTCCGGCAGCGATCTGCTAACGCTGATCAACGATATTCTGGATTTGTCGAAGATAGAATCCGGTACGGTAACGCTGGAATTAAGCGAATCCCGTTTCCCTATCCTGGCGTCTTACGTGGAACGCACCTTCCGCCACATGGCCGAAGCGAAGAGCATCAGCTTTGCGATCGGTCTTGACCAGGGCCTGCCGGCATCGATGCGCACCGATACTACGCGCTTGCAGCAGATTTTGAAAAACCTGCTGTCCAATGCGTTCAAGTTCACTGCGCATGGCGAGGTCAGGCTCAATATCGGCCTCGTGACGTCCGGCTGGACGCATGATCATCCGCAACTGAGCATTGCGGAGTCCGTACTGGCCTTCTCCGTATCCGATACCGGCGTCGGCATTCCGGCCGACAAGCTGCAGCTTATCTTTGAAGCCTTCCAGCAGGCAGACGGTAGTACCGCGCGTAAATATGGCGGCACCGGCCTGGGCCTGTCCATCAGCAGGGAACTGGCGCGGCTGCTGGGTGGCGAAATCCGTGTGACCAGCTCAGTCGGTTCAGGTAGTACCTTTACCCTGTATCTGCCTTACAGCGGCAGCGGTGTGCTGAATTTTGGCAGTACCTTCTCCCCGGTCGAAAGCATCTCCCTGTTGCAGCCGGGCGCCTTTGCAATTCAGAACCAGATGGACAAGGCAGCAGCAAAAACAGCCGGGCCCTTGCTGGAAAATTATGCCGAAGCTGATACGGCATCTGATGACAGAAACATCATCGCCGGCGGCGATCCCGCGCTGCTGATTGTGGAAGACGATGTCCGTTTTGCAGAAATATTGCTCGCCTACGCACGTGAAAAAGGCTTCAAAGGCATTGTCAGCCACAGTGGTGATGCCGCACTGACGCTGGCGCGCGACTATGCGCCTACGGCTATCCTGCTGGATATAGACTTGCCGGACTGTGACGGCTTCACGGTACTGGACCGTCTGAAACGCGATCCGGGAACCCGGCATATCCCCGTGCACATCATGTCCAACTCCAATGAGCGTGAGCGCGGCCTGCAGCACGGCGCCATCTCTTATCTGACCAAACCGATTAAACGTGAAAGGCTGGAAGAAGAATTCAACCGCATCCAGCAATTCCTGAGCCGAGGCAAGCGCAGCCTGCTGGTGGTAGAAGACGAAGAGTTGCAACGCACGAAGATTGTCGAGCTGATAGGGGAAAGCGATGTCAGCATCACCGCCGTGGACAGCGGTCAGAAAGCGATTGAAGCCTTGCAGGCGGGGCATTTCGATTGCATGGTGCTGGACCTGACCTTGCCCGATCTGGATGGTTTTGAATTGCTGGAAATGATCAGCAAGGACAAAAAGCTACGCGACCTGCCGGTCATCATCTATACGGCAAAGGAACTGACACGCAAGGAAGTGACGAAGATACGCAAGGTTGCCAAAACCATTGTCGTCAAGGATGCGCGCTCGCCGGAACGGTTACTGGATGAAACCGCACTGTTCCTGCACCGTTCGCCTGCCAACCTGCCGGAAATCCAGCGCAGGATGCTGGAAGACATGCATGCGTCTGAAGGCGGGCTCGCCGGACGCAAGGTACTGATCGTTGATGACGACCTGAGGAATATCTTCGCGCTGACCACGGTGCTGGAAAGACAGGAAATGGCCGTGGTCTTTGCCGAGAACGGCAGGGATGGCATAGAAATGCTACAGCAGGACCCTAGCATCGAAATCGTGCTGATGGATATCATGATGCCGGAAATGGATGGCTACGACACGATGCGGGCGATACGCAAGCTGCCTGAGTTCAAGTCGCTGCCTATCATCACGCTGACGGCAAAAGCGATGAAAGGGGATCGCGACAAGTGCTTTGAAGCCGGTGCCTCCGACTACATTACCAAGCCGGTGGATAGCGCCCAGCTGCTGTCGCTGATGCGTGTGTGGCTGCCGGAATAATGGCCATGGCCGCTATGCCGACACTGGAAGAGATAGAAGTCGACCTGCTGCTGGAAGGCATCTACCGCTATTGGGGAGATGACTTCCGCCATTACGACAGGCGTATGCTGACGCAGAAGATCAGCGGCCTCATGCAGGATCTGGCGATCCGCAACCTGTCTGCGTTGCAGGAGCGCGTGTTGCACGATCCAAAAACGCGGGAGCTGCTGTTGCAGCGCCTGGTGCTGCGTCCCGGCCGCCTGTTCGACAATCCGAGAAAATACCACTTCGTGCGCGATACGCTGGTGCCGCGGCTGCGCACGCATGCCGAGGTCAATATTTGGGTCGCTGAATGCGGCAGCATGGCCGAGGTTTGCACACTGGCCATTTTGCTGGAAGAAGAGGGCTTGTCAGGCAAGACGCAGATATACGCAACCTCGGCAAGCGAACTGGCACTGCAGGAAATAAGACATTCCGGCTTTACCAGCGAGGAACTGGAAGAGTTTGACACCAGCTACCGCGACAGCGGAGGCAAGCACGCTTTGGCCGAATACATGAGCCGGGGCAGTTCAGATGAAGACGATGGCAAAGATCGTTTTTATCTACGCGAAGATTTGTCGAAAAATATTATCTGGTCGCCGTTCAGCCTCGGCACTGATGCGTCCTTCAACGAGTTTGAGCTCATCATGTGCCCACATGGGCTGTACAAGTTCGGGCCCGCGTTGCGACGTCGCGCGGTCGGCGTTTTTATCGACAGCCTGTCTACCTTCGGCGTACTGGATGTGCCGTCCAGCGCCATCAGCACGCCAGAACTGGAAACACGCTTTGCGGCGCTATCGCCGGAATTCGCGCTGTTCCGCCAGAATTCACGCCTGCAGCACTAAGGGCTATAGCTGAAAAAGATCACCCTGCAAAAAATGTCCGTCTTCCTGCTGCTCGCCGACCTTGATCAGGGTATTAGCCCGTACGCCTAACAGGCGAAATTTTTCATCCAGCGGCACTCTGCGCAGGCATTCTCCGGCGGCCCGCCGTATCGTTTCCGCACTGGCGGTAGCCGACGGTAGCGTCAGGTCGCGCGTGACGATGCGGAAGTCGGTGTAGCGAATTTTGATACCCACGGTGCGGGTCACATACCCTTTGCGAACAAGGTCATCGGACAGCCTGGTGCATAGCTCGGTAAAAATGGTAGAAAGCCTGTCCTTGTCATGTTTTGCGTGCAGGTCGCGCTCAAAGGTCGTCTCACGGCTGATGCCCTTGGGTTCTGAACTGGTCGTTATCTCGCGGTCGTCAATACCGCGCGCGGCTTGATGCAGCCACGCCGCATACTTGGTGCCGAAGTTGGCCTGCAGCAGACCTGGATCGGCGGCAGCAAGCTCCCCCACGGTGTGAACACCAAGGCCCGCAAGCCTCTCAGTCGCCTTTGGCCCTATGCCGTTGACCTTTTTGACATTCAGCGGCCATATGCGAGTCGGAATATCGTCCATGGACAGAATCGTCAAGCCATCCGGTTTGTCCAGATCGGAACATATCTTTGCCAGCAATTTGTTTGGCGCCACGCCGATTGAACATGAAAGTCCTGTTGCGTCCTTCACGGCGTTCTTGATGCGGGTCGCCAGTGCTAGCGTATCTTCATCGTGCTCGCTGAAGTCGATGTAGATCTCGTCTATGCCGCGGTTTTCTATCTTAGGTGCAATATCGGTCACGGCCTGCTTGAAAAGTTTGGAATAATGCCGGTAAGAGTCGAAATCGGTCGGCAGGATAAAAGCATCCGGCGCCAGCTTGGCCGCCTTCATCATTCCCATCGCCGAGAATACGCCCAGCTGGCGCGCCGCGTAAGTAGACGTCGTCACAACGCCGCGTCCGACGTAATCGCGCAGTCTGGCAAACTCCCGGCCTCCATCCGGCAGATCCACCGGTTTATTGGATGAACGGCCGCCGATGACAACGGGGAGCCCGCGCAACTCCGGGTAGCGCAACAATTCCACGCTCGCGTAGAAGGCGTCCATATCCAGATGGGCGATGCGGCGTTCTTCTTGCATCTTCATTTTGTTTTTACTATGTGCTGTTTTTACTGCCGTGCACGCTTTTTAACGTGAACGCAATAAAAAATACTGTTCAGGCATTCAGTATAGCGACAAGGGCAAAAGTGGGCAAGCGCGGGCAAGCGTGCGAGGCCTTTTGAGCAAACCATGGAGTTTTGTGTGGGAAGCCCTCCTGCAAGTCAAACAGGTTTGCTCAGCAAAAAAAGAAAGTTTCCTGCCAGCGTTAGACATCGTACGGAATAAAGTTTGACTGGAATCGAATATGCCTAAACGATATCCATTCTCTTGCGGATATCCAGATATCTGGACGTTCCATTGCAGTCCTTCCTTTTTCTTTGTGAGGCCCCGCATGAAAACACTCTTTTACTGCATGGCTGCGTGTCTGTTCCTGCTACTGGCAAATGCTGCGCAGGCGTGGCAGGCGCTGCCCACTGCACTTGTGTGCAATAGCGGCCAGCAGGTGTGTGCCGGACAGTCGGGCCGCGCCTGCTATAGCCCGTCTGATGGCCAGACCTGTAACCAAGGCATGGTCTGCAATGCTAACCAGCAGGTCTGCGCGGGCAAGCAGGGCAGGTATTGCTACGATCCGTCCCAGGGCCAGACATGTTCGGCCGGCCTTGTATGTTCCGCTGGCCAACAATCATGTAGCGGCCAGTATGGACAATCCTGCTTCAGCGCATCGCAAGGTCAATCCTGCAACCAGGGCTTAACCTGTAATAGTGGAGAACTGCTTTGTACCAAGAACGGCACGGCGCTTTGCTACAGTCCGTCGCAGGGGCAGACCTGTAACTAATATGTTGCGCAATACAAAGAAATGAAGACGACTCAACAACGGCAACATCGCATCCGCCGCCACGGGCGGCCGATGCGATATGAATGTGATATGAATGCGATGTTGATGTCTGTCAGGACGCGTTTGCGGGCTTGCGGAAGCGCAGGATGAACTGGTCGGTTTTGCCGCGGATGGAAGCGTCAAAAATGGCGGCGCTATGTGGGTCTGCCGGATTACGCAGCAATTGGGATTCGCCATCCAGCACGAAGCCAGCCGCTGTCACTTCTTTCTTGACCAGTGCTTCATCAATGCGGTGCAGCTTTGCCATGCCGGCGTCATCCAGCCCTGCGGCAGCCGCGTGATCCAGTACAACGTAGAGGCCGCCTGGTTTCAATGCATCGAAAGCCGCCTTATTCAGCTGGAATGCACCGTCGGCGCCACCCCAGATATGGATGTCATGATAGTTTTGTGAAGTCCATACCAGGTCTGCCTTCGGCGGCACGTTCAGTGTGGCCTCTTTGCCTGTCGTCTCATGTACATTGCCACGTCCTGCTTCGCCCGATACTGCGGGTGGAAGAGGGCGGCCTTTCAGCCTGTCTATCAGCAACTGCGGCGTAACGGCATACACCGTTCCCTGCGGCCCTACTGCGGTGCTGAGGACGCGCGTGAAATATCCTTTTCCTGGAAAATAATCGACGACGGTCTGGCCGGGTTTGACTTGCGCAAAGGCGAGCATATCAGCCGGTTTGCGGTCTGCGTCGCGCGCGATATCTTCCGCCGGGCGGCTGGTGTCGGCGGCAAGCGCTGCAGCGGGAGTCAGGTCTGCAGCATGGACCGGGATGGCGGCAGAAGATATGAGCAGGGTGCTCGCAGCGCAAATCATGCCGAGAGCATGGCCCTTGAGCCGGATGGGCAAAATAGGCAGCAGTTTCATGTCGGATCTCCAAAGTTGTTGTGCGCAGATGATATCCCGCCGTGAAAAAATCTGCTGGATACGCCAGCGTCCGAAATCACCGCGAATCCCCTTCTCTTACAGTCCACACCGAGCGGAGCACCAGTGCCATGCGGGATGAGCGAGCACATCTAGCGTAGGCCCGAAGATAGCAACAAATTTGTATCAAATTATTAAAAATATCAAAAAAACACCTTTCGCGATTACACTAGACGTATTGAAATATTTCACTGAAGAACAGGAACAGGATTGCGATGACCATGTTTGACGTCAAAAAACTATTGGAGCCCATCGGTGCTCCCCAGGGCTGCGGTGAAGACCTTTCTTTTTCGCGTGAACTGGATGCCATTGTTGAAGCAAGGCGCTTTGAAGATTCATCACTGGATCAGGGCGAATGGGTCACTGAAGTAAAGACGGCAGACTGGCCTTTTGTCATCAAGCATTGCGCATCGCTGATAGAAAGCAGGAGCAAGGATCTGCGGCTGGCGGTGTGGCTGACCGAGGCCAGCGTCAGGGTAGGGTATTTTGCCGGCCTGGCTAGCGGCTACCAGCTGCTGGCCGGCATGTTTGACCAATACTGGGAAGGCATGTATCCGCTGCCGGAAGACGGCGACCAGGACCAGCGGGTAGGCAATCTGTCCTGGATACTGGCACGCTCCACGCAGTTGGTAAAGGAAATACCCGTTACCGAAGGCCGCGACACCTCGTACTCCATCATCGACTTTGATGCCGCACGGGCACGTGCGGCCAATGCGGAAAAAATTGCTGCGGAAGGCGGTCGTCCGGAGGAGGGGCCTAAGCTGGCTGATCTGGATAATGCCCGCCGCAAAAGTTCCCGTGTTTTTTTTGAAAAACTGCTGCACGATGCCCAGGCCAGCCTGGCGGCGTTGCAGCAACTGGAGCAGTCGGTGGATGCGCGCCTGGGTGTGGATGGTCCCGGCTTTTCTGCTGCAAGAGATGCGTTGCAGAGCGCGCTGAAAGCCATTACCCGTTTTGCGCAGGAAGCCGGCGTACAGACCGGAGCACACCACCCCGTTGAGGAAGACGCATTAATGCCACAAGATTCGACCGACTCCTCACCAAAGGCGCCAGCTGCGCTTGCAGGCCCCAGCGGCAGCATACAAACGCGGACACAGGCGCTGGCGCAGTTGCGTGCTGTTGCCGATTTTTTCCGCCGCACGGAGCCGCATAGCCCAGTGGCCTACCTGGCAGACAAAGCCGCACATTGGGGCGAAATGCCGCTGCATACGTGGCTGAGCACCGTCATCAAGGATGCTGCGTCGCTGTCCCACGTGGAAGAGTTGCTAGGCTTGCGCAACCCGCCGGAAAACCAGTAAAAGACATAACGATTTCACGCAAAACAAAGGCAGGGAGCGTCCCTGCCTTTGTTACTGGGTGCTTTTCAATTGCAGTCTACTGCGCAATCCGGAATTCAATGCGACGGTTGCGCGCCTTGCCCTCCGCAGTGTCATTGCTGGCCACAGGCCTGTCCGGCCCCTGGCCTGACGTGCTGATCATGTCGGATGAAACCCCTTTATCGGACAAATAGGATTTCACTGTTTCGGCGCGTGCACTACTCAGCGCGATATTGCTTGCCCTCAGCCCCTGGTTATCAGTATGGCCGATGATTTCCAGTTTCTTGTTTTTGAGTTTCAACAACGGAATACTCAGCTCATTGAGAATGGTCTTGCCGGTTGGCGTCAATGCAGCCTTGCCGACTTCAAATTCAACAATGCGGTTTCCCAGCGTCGTATCCAGCAAATTCTGCTCTGAGGCGGATACGCGCAAGCCATTATTGACCGTATAGGTTGGATTGAGGTTGGTGGCGATGTCGCTGGCGATCTGCTGGCGCTGCGCCTCATTGCCCACTTCACCACGCACGCTGACGGTATTGCCGTCCACTTTCAGCTGGCCGCGGCTGATCATCTTCAAGTTGGGGCTGATCAGCTTTTGCACGTAAGTGTTCCAGTTAGCTGGCAGCACGACCGATCCTACTGCGATCTGGTCAACGACGTTTTCCGCGCCGTACAGATCACGCAGGCGTGCCAGTATGCCGGCCTTGCTGGTTTCGTCCGGCACGGTGCCGCTGACGAGTATCTGGCCTGGCTTGGGTGTAGCGACAGGCAGCGCGGCTTGTTGCGCCATAGTCGCGTTGGATGCCAATAACAGGGCGATGTACAGATAACGCATAGCCTTAAGTTCCAATAAAAGTTGTGCGAAACGAGTCCAGCGCAGATTTCAGCGACAGGTCGGGCTGCACCAGATAACTGGACAGTTTTTTAAGACCGTAATCTGCATTTACCTGTTCTTCTACCCACTGAGTATCGTCAAAGGCAATGTGATGCTCTTCGCCTATCTGCGGATCCAGTATGGCCTGCAGCGTACGTGCGGATGCGCCGCTGAAGCCCAGCACCATTGCCGGATGTTTTTGCAGTTGCGTGCAGAACAGCGCCAGTTCAAAATCGGCGCGCATCAGGAAAGGCGTAATCAGATGCATCCAGAATGCGGCCACCAGATAACGATACATCGCATCTTTCGGCAAAGGCAGCACCAGGCTTTTTTCCAGCCGCGCGGTACTGCTCGTCATCACGGGCTGCAGCAGCAGGCCCAGCGCAATCAGCAACTGGCGGCTATTGCCTTTGAAGCCTCCTTGCGCCAGCATGCCATCCAGCGCGCCCAGCGTCTGTATTTCCAGGAAATCGGCAAATGCTGCCTCATACGCATTGCTGCGCAATTCCATGTCTACACGGGTAGAAGAGAGGTTCTGCAGCGGAATTACGGGATCCGGAGCGCTGACGATGCTCACACCCTGGACCGTCAGGCGGTTCCACAACCGGGACAGGATCACCGGGCTACAGCTGACAAACTCGGCGGGATCTTCGATCTCCATCGCACTCATGGTCAGGAACGGAAAACGTCTCTGCGCCATATCGCTGCTGGCGATGATGTGGCCGGCAATTGCGCGCTTCTTGCGGGGGCCGATAAACGCAAAATCCAGCGGTTTGGCGCCGTCATACCCTATCTTCCAGCGTGGGTCGGAAGACAGCAATGACATGGTTTGGGCCAGCCATTCATCCAGCACATCGATCAAGGGAATATTGTCGGCAGCCTTGATGAAGTCGCCGCGGCTGGGTATCTTGCCAAAATAGCCGACGCGGGCCTGTGTCGTGGTATTGCTCATTTTACTGCCCCCATTGCTGCCTGCGCGACATTGACTGCGGATGATGAAACGCCCGCGGTGCCCGCAGCCTTTGTATTAACTGCCTGCTGCTCCGTGCCGGGCGGGCCGCCAAGCACCGTCTCCGGTAACTTCATGCCACGGAAGCCTTTGCCTTGCGGATTGGTGTTGTCGGCCGATGCATCCGGCTTGCTGATGATTTTCAGGTCGACAGCAACAGTAATATTGCCGTTTGCCCAGCTCAGCTGGAACACGCCCCCATCCTTGCGCTTGTTGGTTGCCGCATCAATCAGACGCTTGAAACCAAACTTGCCGGGGAAATTAACAATCTCCACCACCCGGCCATCAAAGGTTGTCGCCGTCACGCGCGCGCCCGGCGTGCCTTGTGCATTGGGCCACACGAGGTTCGTCCACTGCGCCTGCGTATTGCGGTAACGCAGCTGCTGTCCATCAATCTCTATCGTATATTCGGTAGTGCCAGGTGCGGCGTTTGGCAGCATCTGGAACGCCCACTGGCCTTCGGCGCCACCTGCGGATGGCACGCCGCCAGCACTCAGCGGTGCTATCCAGCTGGCAAAATTGCTGGTGACCGAGGGTGCCAGCGTAATGCCCATGTTGGCCCAGGTCCTGGCCACGAGCGTGTCGCCACGGCGTACTACCAGCGGCCCCATTGACGCATTAACGAATTTTGCGATAGCGCCTTCGCTGCCGAATATCTGGCCTATTTCCGGAGAACTGGCTTCTACCTTCGATTCGGCGGCAAACGGGTATTTGCTGGCCAGCGTTTTCTGGAAAGGTTCATACACCTGGGCCAGCCAGATCTTGTTCATTTCAGATTCGGTCGGTTTGATGATGACCGCAAAGGTCTGCATCAGCGGACGAACCAGAATAGGGCGCAGTGTCTGCTTTTGCGCATCCGTCATGCCGATCAGCATCTGTTCATCAACATATTTGAGCGTATCGGCCAGTTCTGATCCGTTGCCGTCCAGCGTTTGCTGCATCAGCTGCTTGGCACCGGGGCCGGTGTCTCCCTGGTTCTTCAGCTGATTGAAGCGGCTGCGCAGCTTGGACAAATCATCCATATAACCGCGCAGCAATGAAGCATCTTTATCCTTGACGACCACCAGCTTCGCAATACCGGCAAACTCGCGGCCGATAGGGCCTACTGGGATATCAGACTTGGGTGCGTTAATGTCCAGGCTGATGCCAACATTTGCCTGGGACGGCGCCTTGCGCAGAATCGTTTCTTTGAACCAGCCGATAAAGCCGCGTTGCGCGCGCTGTATGCCCGCATCCACCAGCGAAGGATTATCCCAGGATGTTTCTTTGTAGACGGTATTGATCAGCTTGTTGATCGGCGACGACTGTGGATCGCCGAGCCGGTTCATCGCATTGACGGCCGCATCAAAACCGTTCAGGTCTGCCACGGTAATGCCCTGCATGAACTTTTGCCATTCCTTCGTATATTCTGCCTTGTACTGGTCTACCAGCGCCTTCTGGATTTGCTCCGGGCTGCCTTCCAGGGTCAGGTCATCCTTGGCCGAGGTTTTCAGCACCCAGTCGGCGCTTTGCAGTTCTTTGTTGGCGGCTTCCTTGAAGGATTCCGATACGAACTTTTCCCAAGCTTCACGGGTAAAGGTTCCGGGAATCGCATAGCTGCCGGCAATCAGTTCCTTGTCCTGGTCACCGACAATACGCGCCACCGTCACTGCGGGGAAACGGGTTGAAGCACGCGCCTTCACGTCCGCATAAACGCGATCACGGGCCGGCATGCCTCGCACCACGCGGCGCAGGTTTTCACGTGACTGGTCTACCAGAGACAGCTTGTTGTCGATGACCGGCCAGGAAGGATCTCCAACCTGCGCCAGGTAAAAGCTGATCACGCGTTCTGCGCTACGTATCATGTCGTCGCGCGTCATTGTTCCACGGTTGCTTTCCAGCCAGGAGCGCCAGAAGCGTGTCAGCTGGTCGTTCAGATGGCCCGGTTCTGCATGCGTGCGGTCGCCCAGCATCAGATAGGTTTTCAGTGCCTTGTAGGCATCTTCGACATTGGTCGGAGATGCATCTTCATACGGTCTTGGCGCTTTGCCGGACGGCGCTGTAGCCAGCTGACCCAGGCTGGCGCCCGGTGTGGAAGCCGCAGCGGCAGCGATCGCTTGTGGCGGCCTCGCCAACGGTTCCAGCTTGTCGGCCGACGCATTCATATCGGTGAGGAAGGATTCCAGGTTGGCGGCAACCGGCTTCAGCATGACTTCCTTGATGCCGGAGAAGTATTCTTCCCGCAGTTTGCTTTCCAGCAGATCGCCCTGATACAAACCGAAGCCCAGCGACAGCGGCCGGTTGTCACGGTATTTTTCTAGCTGTTCTATGCGTTCCTGCAGCACTTCCAGCGCTTCGAAGCGGGATTGCAGATCCAGCTTATGGTCCTGCAGCCTGATGGCCTTGTCCAGGTCTGCCTGCACATTGGCCGTCAGTTGCCGGTTGGCGACATACGACCAGCTCCACGCTGCCAGCGAAAGACCGACCAATGCAGTTGCGGCAAAAAATGCTGCATAACGCAAGCGTATCTTGGTCCGGCTCGCATACTGGGCGACCAGATCTTTATCTGCAAAAATAACCTTGCGGAACAGATCCAGCAGGAAGAAACCATGCTGTGACGTAATCTCGGTTTTTTGCGCCCTCAGCAGCTTCAGGTTGAAGCGGTCAGCAATGCGTTCTGAAGAGGCGCTGACGGCAGTGCCTTCCTGCAGGGCACTGGTCAGATAAAAGCCGCGGAATACCGGCTTGAACTGGAAGGGATTTTCTTCAAACAGCGTGGCGATAAAAGCCCTGAGCGGATTCTTGATCGACGAAAATTCCAGCGGAAAGGTAAATACGCCCGGCGGCATGCGGTCGCCACGGTTCATTGACATATTGGCCAGGCTCATCTGCTTCAGGCCGTCATATAGTTCATCAAAACTGCGGTCGAAGAAATCCAATACATCCTGGTTAGTATTTTTCTGGTTATAGGGCAGGGTAGCGCCCCATACACGGTCTTTTTCAGCGCGTTCCGTATCGAGGAAAAATTCGCTGAAACCGGCGATCAAATCCGCCTTGGTAAATACGATGTAGACCGGCGCAAATACCTCGAGGCGCTCTGTCAGTTCCTGCACGCGCTGGCGCAGGTTTTTCGCCAGATTGATGCCGAACTCGGGACGGTTGCTGGTCAGTTCCGTAATGCTGACGGCGATGATGATGCCGTTGATGGGCGCCAGCTTGCGGTGTTTTTTCAGCAGCGACAGAAAGCCGAACCATTCTTCGCGGTCTTCATCATGGATCGCATAGCGGCCGGCAGTATCCAGAATGATGCCATCGGTGGTAAAAAACCAGTCGCAGTTGCGCGTACCGCCTATTCCATGCACGACTTTGCCGGTTTTATCGGCAAAAGGAAATTGCAGGCCCGAATTGGCAATAGCAGTGCTTTTGCCGGCGGCAGGGTTACCGATGATCATGTACCACGGCAGTTCATACAAGGCAGCCGATCCGGATACCTGGCCCAGTTTGGAAGTCTTGATCGTGGAGATAGCCTCCAGCATGCGCTTGCGTATGGTTTCCACTTCATTGCGGCGCAGGCCTTCTGCCTGACTCTGGGCTTCATTGGTCTGCTGCTGCAGCATGTCGCCCAGGCGCTCGGCCCCCTGTTTTGCCTTCCAGCGCCGATACAATTTCGCGGCAAGCCACAATAATAGTGCGACGCCAAGCAGGATGCCTACCCAGATGATTCCCACCTGCAGGCTATCGGCGGCTATCAATAAAAATGCAGCGAGCGCTACAAAACCTATAAAGACCAGGGTACGGGTATCAGTTAAAAACTGCCAGATTCGTTGCATAATAAATCAATCTTGTTAGTGTTCAATTTGCCGGGGATTCATTGCAGCCGCTGCGCTGTCCCGCCTTCTTACTTTTTTAACTCACTGCCTTGTTGCCTCATGCTGCGGCCTTCATATCCGTTTGATCTTCCCAGGTACTGAGGGCGGCGACGCTGCGCGCATGGCTGTCCTGGTTGCTGATGCATACTGCAGCGGCTGCGCCATTGGCTATCAGGTAATGGCCAAGCGCCAGCGCCGCGATACCGGCTGCTGCGCCTATCTCGCCGCAGCCCGCAGCAGTCTTCAGGTATTGCGTGTTCGGGTCCAGGTCAGGAAAAAGCGCAGAGCCTGCGGAGATGAGTTCTATCATCCGGCTGCTGCGGTGATCGGTATCGGCGGACACCAGCGCGACTTCCGGGGCAGCAATGCCGGCAACATCAAGCGCCCGCTGTAGCATGCCGTTCAGCAGTTCTTCACTAGCAAAGCCGGGGGCGTCGGCAGATTTTTTGCGGGAGTCCTGTATCAGACGGTGCAGTTTCGCGCTGCCGTCCAGCCCAAGTCGCTGTGCCTGCGTTGCATCCGCCAGCAATAGCCCCGCGGCGGCCTCGCCGGGTATCAGTGCGACACTCCCTTGCGGATCAAACAGCTTTCCCTGTTCTTCCCATTTTTCCACGGTGGCCGCATCAATATGCGACTCGCACGCGACAACAATGGCAACGCATGGCTGAGACTGGCGGAAAGAGTCAACCATCATCCGGTCTATTGAAGCCAGGGCGAGCGGCATTGCGGCGGGAGATTCCGTTGACGGCAGCAGTTTCTCCACAGGCCAGCCCTGTTCTAATACCAGATGGCCAAACCATTGCGCCGCTCGGCTGCGCTGCTCCGCAGGCCATGCGCCCGGCAACTGCATGACAAGGCGTAGCGACGGCAACAGGATTGCATCGCGTTTTTCGCGGCGTGCCGCCAGATAGTCTGACAACGTCGCATGGCGGATGAGCCTTTGCGCCAGTTCCGTGACGACCGCACTCCCTAGCGCCAGCGCGCGCAGCTGTTCATCACTCCAGCTGATGGCGGCTAAGCGAGCATTGATGGCCCATTCTGCAAGCGCCGCCAGCTGCGCGCCGGTATCGGTATCCTGTACGCGGCCGCTCATGATCGGATAACCATTGCGGTCGGTCAGCTCGGGATCCAGGTTGAAGGCGGTCTTGTTCGACGCCAGGCTGGCGGCCAGCTCTTCGGCGGAAGCTCCGCGCGCTGTGCGCAGCGAGGAGGCGAGTATTGCGAGTGACAGCGTCTTTTCCTGCTCCACAGCACGGTCACTGGCAGATATTTGCCCTGCCACAACAGGTTCCGCGATGGCTGTGGTGCTGGAGGCAGGCTGCGCAGTTGCCAGCCCCCATGCTTTAACGGACAGCCACATGGCTATCAGCACGCCTATCGGCGCCGCAATGAAATAAAATGCGACCTCGGAAATATTCGGCATGCGGTTGCCGGAGCGCCAATAAAAGACGACGGCCAGCCACACCAGCACAAATGTTCCCACAACGATCAAGCCGCGTCCTAGCCATCCACGCATCAAATTGTGTCCTCCATAACATTTACTTACAATTAAGTGGTATCCAGGTATTTTGCCGCTTATTGCTTAGCCTATTGCTTAGCTCATTGCTTAGCGATCGGTCATTTTCCTGTCATTTATTTGCTGCCCGTTTGTTCGCTTTATTTCTTACTTTCTCAGCCCAGATCGACAGTTGTTTGCTGGCTTGCGATCAGGCTTGCACCGCATGCAGTCATGTCGCCGTGCCGTGCGGCCGGCTTGCCATCGATAATCACCGTAGGATCACCGCTGACAATGACAGTCACCGCATGGCCGGGTAGCGGACAGGTCACCTTATCGCCCACACGGGCAATCGGCGTCCCTCCGCTGTCGCTCTGCGTAGAAGCCTCTATAACCAGGCCGCCGTGGGAAGTCTTGTCGCCTAAGCGGATAAACGGTTTTGCCATATCTTCACCTTCAAATGTTTCGTACTTACTTCTTCAACACATGCGGCAAGCGCAGTTCCGTGTGACCGAAGTCCATCAGTTTCCAGTGTCCGCCCCAGGTCAGGCCGACGGATTCTGCTACTTCGCCATATAGTTCGTAGCCTTTCATGGCCCACGGGTCTTTCTCTGAAATCACCAGCTTTCCGTCCCTTATGAAGGCGCAATCCGCTGCCAGTCCATACTGGTGGTAACTCTGGAATGCCGCCGCGTTGGTCACGCTGGAACCAAGTTTTGCCAGCATGTCCTGTCGCTCCGGGCTGCGATAGCCTTCAATGATTGCCATGTCGTAGCCATGTTTTTCCTTCATGATCTTAAACACCAGCAACAGGCGCTGCATGAAATCAGCGTTCAGCAGTTCCCAGTTGCGGCTGGCAGACCCCAGCAGCGGCCGCTCCTGCAACACTTCCTGCGTAGCAAAGATTGCCGGCGGCAAGGGCGCGGGGGCAACCAGCTGCTCGCCCTTGAGCAGTTCGGCAATCTGCAGGTTCACTTCCCTGGCCGGCGCATCAAATCCATCAAGCGTATTTCTTTGGCTTGCCAGCATCGCCACCAGTGGCGGCACACCCAGAATCGCGGCACATATCAGCATCGCCGGATAATGTTTCCTGGCCGTCCTTGCGGCCTGCCCTGCGCCGAAGCGGGCGGTGTTTCCCATCATGGCCGAGGTCTTCGCCGCACCAGTTTCCAGGCTGGAAATTTTTCGCTCCAGCAATGTGCCAACACGGGCAATTGCAGCCGCCAGCGTCTCGCGCCCGGAAGGGAACAGCAGCAGCCAAGCAGCTACGCAGGCAAGTAGAAAATAGAGGCTAACGATCAGAAAAAGCACGGCATTTCACTCGCAATTGTTACTTACAAATTGAAACCTATTAATGTGCATTGCTAATTAAATAATTGGTATTATGTCCACGGAACGACCGTAATTTACCATGCATTTACATTCTAGCAATGCTGTAATTGTAACTAATTCCCCAGCATTAACGTCTCTGTGACACAAGGAGTTTTTATTTTGGGAAGCCCCGAAGAAGCCAAGCGAGGTCCATCCAAGCCGAGTCTTTTATCGACATCTGACGATACCAATACGGCGAGTAATCCGGGCAAGAGCATCTTGTCCGATTTGGAAAATGGAGGCAAAGCCAAGCCCGTAAGCAAGCATATAAGCAAGCCTGTCAAACCAGCCAGCAAACGGGGTTGGGCAGTTGCACTGGCAGCCATCGTCGCCGTTGGCGCAGGCGCCGCGGCCTTACTACATGGCAATGCAGAAAATGCACCTCGCGCGTCAATTGCCGCCGTTGCCGCCGCACCCGTCCAAGCTGCGACGCCAAAAACGGAAGTAGTGCCCGTTGCAACGGAAGCTGCGCCGCCTTCTGCCGCTTATGTAGCTTCAACCGCTTCGGCCGTCGCCACTACAGTTGCCACAGCGGAAGCACCCGCCTCTACGGTGCATTCCGACGAAGATACCGGCAAGGTCTCTGGTCTGGCCGCTTTGATCGTTGATGATCCAGTGGAAGCAAAAACAAAAAAGGCCGACGACGCACCAGCCAACACCACTGCAGTGAGGCCAGCAGCAGTGGCTGTCGCCAGCAAGAAAGCCATTGCCGCCAAGGAAAAATCCAGGGCGAGCGCCACCACGTTGGCCGCGCATGATGCAAAAGAAAAATCCAGAAAGGCGCAGGCAAAAGCGGTAGCCCATGCAACGGCCAAAGCGCCGGAAAAAGCAAAGCCAAAATCGCCTGCGATCAATCCAGCCAATGACAGCGACATTGCTTTGCTCACGGCCATCGTTGCACATGAAAAGGCCGAGCCCTTCGCATCACTGCAAAGCACAGCAGGTAGCAGCCGAAAAACCAAGCCGGACGGGCGCAACCGCGATATCGTTGAAAGGAAAGCCGGTGATACGACGGAAAGCCTGCTGCAACGTTGCAAACGACTTGGTTCGCTGGAAGGAGATTTGTGCCGTTCCAGGATATGTGCAGGGCATTGGGATACCGATGCCGCCTGCTCGGTGTCCAGTAATCCGGCAAAGGTATCCAGTGCAAACAACTGAAGCTTTCTGCGGTGCTGCAAGCTACCGGGCAGCCAGCTATATCGCCATACTAACCTGATGAAATAGTAGCCACGATGCCAGCATTTTCTATTCCCGCCAACCCGATGAACGAACTCGGCAGCCTAAGCAATTTAAATAATTTCGGCAGCCTGGCCAACGTCAGCAGTGCTGCCAGCGCGATACTTAGTGCGCTGGCAGGGGCCTTCTCCGGCGAAAGCCGGCTGTATGCACTGAGCCTGCCAAATCCTCCGGAAGGAAGCGGCATCATTGACAGCAGCCTGCTGGTCGAGGGATTCTCTGCGCGCGAGGAACTGCATGGCACCGGCATGCGTGATGTCGTATTGTTGTCCGTAA
Organism: Undibacterium sp.; assembly: GCA_043726505.1. Classification (GTDB taxonomy): domain Bacteria; phylum Pseudomonadota; class Gammaproteobacteria; order Burkholderiales; family Burkholderiaceae_D; genus Undibacterium. The sequence goes on from JAYSKH010000062.1 coordinate 40,783, forward strand.
GCGCACATCTTGAATTAAAGCATCTGATAGGGCAGGTAGCGAGCCTGCAGGTCGGCCTCAGCGACGGTACCCGCACCAGCTTTACCGGACTGGTAAACCAGGCCGCAATGCTCGGCAGCGACGGCGGGCTTGCGCGCTACCGTATCAGGCTCGTGCCCTGGATCTGGCTGCTGAGTCAAAGCCATACCAGCCGCGTATGGCAGGACAAGAGCGCCATCGAAATTGTCGAATCTGTATTTTCCGGCTACGCCGCACACGCTGCCTGGACATGGAGCGAAGACGTCACTGCGTTCATGGCCGAAACCAGACCCCGTAGTTATGTGGTGCAGTACCGCGAAAGCGATTATGACTTCGTGCGCCGCATCCTGACAGAAGAGGGCCTGAGCTGGCGCATCGAAGAAAATGCAGATGCACCCAGTGGCCACCAGCTAGTGCTCTTTGCCGACAGCACACAAGCAGGTGCAACACCGGAAGACGCCACCAGCAAACAGGCTCTGGGCGGCGCCGGAATACGTTTCCACGGAGCCCGCTCCGGCGAGGAACAGGACTCCATCCAGGCACTGGGGGCAAAGCGTGTTCTGAACGTCGCCATTACCACCGTGCTCAGTATGGATTACAAGGGTAAGCAATCCATCAGCGCCAGCGTACCCACCAATCACCAGTATGGCGGCAAGAATGCGCCCGTTCTGGAAAGCTATGACGCACCTGGCCTATATGCATGGGCCGATGCCGGTGAAGCGCAGCGTTATGCACGCCTGCATCAGGAAGCCCATGAAGCTCGCAACAAGACCTGGCTAGCGCGCTCCACGGTGCGCAGCTTGCGTCCCGGCACACGCTTCGCCTTGACGCAGGGCCCGCTGGAAAGTATGGACCAAGCCGCACCCGAATATGTCGTGCTGGAAGTGACCAGCGCCGGCATCAATAATCTGCCGCGGCCTGCGCAGGAAGGCCTGGCCGAGCTGTTCGGCCCGCTGCCGCAATTGCTGCAGGCATGCCTGGGCAAAAGCGCCGTTGCCGGCAAGGCAGCGAAGACAGCGCCGTCGCTTGCGCAGGAACTAAATAATGGCGCAGCATCAGCTCAGGACAGCCGGCAGATGGAGCAAATCATTGCGCAGGCATCCAGCCTGGGCTACGCCAATCATTTCACCGCCATCCGCTCCGATGTGCCGTGGCGGCCAGTACTGTCGGAAGATGGCGAGACTTCCGGCAACGGCATGCTGCAGAATGCGAAACCTACTGCACACGGCAGCCAGAGCGCCATCGTGGTCGGCGCCGATGGCGGCGCGCAAGCGCGCGGCGCTGATGAAGTCTATTGCGACCGGCTGGGCCGCGTGCGTATCCGCTTCCACTGGCAGGGCCAGCAGGACGATGGCAATGCCACCTGCTGGGTTCGCGTTGCACAGCGTTCCGCTGGCGGCGGCATGGGCAGCCAGTTCCTGCCGCGCATAGGCCAGGAAGTGCTGGTGCAGTTTGTGGAAGGCGATATAGACCGCCCCGTCATTGTCGGCGCTTTGTATAACGGCCAGGGCGAGGGCGGGGCGTTGCCGACACCTGGCGGCCAGTCGGACAGCCAGGCCAATGTCAGTGTATTTGAAGGCGCGCTAGACCACCAGGCCAGCGCGCAGGGCAATCTTGCCGGCGGCAACAGCCCGGTCTGGCATGGTGCCTCCGCTGGCAGTGCAGGCCATGCTAACAGCAGCGCCCAATGGGGCTTGCGCAGCAAGGAATTTGGTGCCGGCGGCTACAACCAGATCAATTTCGACGACACCGACAGCCAAGGCCGGATCCAGCTAAAAAGTACGCAGGCGGCAACCGAGCTTAATCTGGGTCATCTAATCCATACCGCAGACAACTACCGCGGTAGCTTCCGTGGCCAGGGCGCGGAACTCCGTACTGATGCCTATGGCGCGCTGCGGGCCGGGGCTGGTCTGCTGCTCACGAGCTACGGCATACAGCATAGCGCAGCACAACGTGATTCCGCCGGAGACAACGTAGCGGGCATGGCGCTGTTGAAGCAGGCCGCAACGCTGGCCCAGAGCTTTAGCGATGCGGCAAAAACACATCAGACCGTGGAATACGCCAGCCACATCGGCAGCATCAAACCCGGCGCTAGCGTGATCGCCGCCGAAGACAACAAAGCACCGCCGCTGAACGCTTTACACACTGCTGCCAGCGGCATGCTCAGCCAGGAAAATCCCGCACGGGCCCAAAATGATGCGAGCGCAAAAAGCACTGCACCGGACGACGGCAAGCTGCCGCACAGTACCGATGCCATCATCGCCATCAGCGCTCGGGCAGGGCTGGGAGTGAACGCGGGCCAGAACCTGCAGTTTTCCAACGGCGAAGCCAGTGTTTTCATGAGCGGACTAGATACGCAGATTATCACCGGCAACCAGTTCCGGCTGCATACCGGGCAGGCCATCGGCATGCTGGCCGGCGCGGTAAAGGCTGGAGAGGCGCAAACAGGCATGCAGATGATTGCCGCCAAGGATGCCATCGACATCCAGGCCCAGTCCGACACCATCAACATCCAGGCAAAGGATGAAGTGGACATCATGTCTTCGCACGAAC
>JAYSKH010000063.1:0-1410 GCA_043726505.1 Undibacterium sp.
CGTGTTGCATCACGCCGTACGCACCCATAGGGGTGCGGCTGACGCCGAATACCGGGCCCGAATGCATGCCCACCGCCGCGATCAGATCCGGATGGGTGAGCGCCAGAATCTGCGCCATCGCCGCCCCGGCCGAAATGCCGCATACATAAACCCGGCGCGGATCGATGGCGTGTTTTTCGATCGTGTCACGGATCATCTTTGCAATCAGCGCAATGTCGCCGGCGCCCCGTTGCGTGGGCGGGTCATACCATTTCCAGCAGCGATTCGCATGCGCCTGCAATGACTGCTGCGGATACAGTACTGCGTAGCCTTTGTCACCGGCCAGTTGGTTCATGCGGGTACCCTCGGAAAAATCACCGGCACTTTGTTCGCAGCCATGCAGCATGATCAGCAAGGGCTTGCCGGCGGCGGAAGATGGTGCTGAAGAGGGCGCTGCATTCGGCAGATAAAGCCAGTAACGCATGCGGCGTACCGGTACGGTATCGCTTACGCAATAGGCATTGGTCCAAGTACCCGGCGCTATTGCCGATTTGCTCGCGCTGACGGCTTTTCGTTTAGCGCTTGTTGACGTTGATGCGGGTGTTGATGTGGAGGTACTATTTTTTTCAGGCCTGGATTTTGCAAGCATGGTCTTGAGCAGATTTTGGGTACGCGTCTGCTGCGCCTTGCCTGCTTTTCTGATGCTGCTGAGCCACATGCGATTGAGCTTTTTCAGCATATTTTCCTGTCCATCCGGGTTGATCTTTCACTGTCTGCTCATGGCAGATGCCGCAAACGCGCCGTTGTTCCCCAAACGGGCCGTACTGCATTAAGCTTGAGCCATGCGTGGATGCCGCAATACGGTGTTGTATGCAGGACAATATGCCCGACGATTTTCCGAGGAGATGTCAGATGGATCTGGTCATACGTAATGCCTCGCTGCCCGACGGCACGCGACAGGTGAACATCGGCGTGCAAGCCGGCCGTATCGCCGCCATCGGCGTGGCGCTTGACCTGCATGCCGCTGATGAAATTGATGCTGCAGGCGACTTGGTGACACCGCCGTTCGTGGATGCACATTTCCACATGGACGCCACGCTCAGTTACGGACTGCCACGCGTGAACGCGTCCGGTACGCTGCTGGAAGGCATCGCATTATGGGGCGAACTGAAACCCGATCTGACCCAGCAAGCCCTGGTAGAGCGCGCGCTGCAATATTGCGACTGGGCGGTTGCTCGGGGTTTGCTGGCCATCCGTTCCCATGTTGATATTTGCGATGATCGTCTGCTGGCGGTGGAAGCCCTGCTACAGGTCAAGAAGCAGGTTGCACCGTATCTGGACTTGCAACTGGTGGCGTTTCCGCAGGATGGCGTGCTGCGCAGCCCGACCGCCTTCACCAATCTCAAACGCGCCATCGCCATGGGTGTCGAG
>JAYSKH010000064.1:0-14436 GCA_043726505.1 Undibacterium sp.
GCGATAGGTGATGTGTTGCGCGATCAGCTGTTCTACATGCAGCGCGTGGGATTTAATGCCTTTGCTACGCGTGAAGACAAGAACATCCACGACGCACTGAAGGGCCTGACCGATTTCAGCGAAAAATACCAGACTTCATGGGATGAAAAATCGCCGTTGTTCCGCCGTGAGCACCGTGACGGAGCACAGGCATGAACCAGACCGTGGCCAGCGCTACCGACTTAGACATCGGGGCCGACGTGAATTTTGACGCCAACGTGGCCGCCACGAAAGAAATATTGGCCCGCATTGCCCGCGAGTTTACGCCTGCGGTGTTTGCATCCAGTCTGGCAGCCGAAGACATGGTGCTGACCGACCTGATCTTGCGCAGCAAGCTGCCCATCGGCATCTTTTCACTGGAGACAGGTCGCCTGCATGCAGAAACGCTGGGCATGCTGGACCGTATACAGGAAACCTACGGCTCTGAAGTCGAGCTGTTCAAGCCCGAAGCGGCGGCGGTCGAAGAGTACGTGCAAAAGAACGGCCTGAATGCGTTCTACGACAGCGTGGAAATGCGCAAAGAATGCTGCCGCATCCGCAAGGTAGAGCCCTTGAACCGCGCGTTGAAAGACAAAAAGGCATGGGTCACCGGGCAGCGCCGCGCGCAATCCGCAACCCGCGCCGAACTGCATGTGCAGGAAGACGATTCCGCGCACGGCATGCAGAAGTTCAATCCGCTGGCGGACTGGTCGGAAGAAGATGTATGGCACTACATACGCAGCAATAATGTGCCCTACAACCCGCTGCATGACAAAGGCTATCCGTCCATAGGCTGCGAACCCTGTACCAGGGCGATACAGCCGGGCGAAGACGTGCGCGCCGGCCGCTGGTGGTGGGAAAATCCAGAATCCAAAGAGTGCGGTCTGCACGTGGTGGATGGTAAACTGATCCGTATCAAACAAGTATCCTGAAGCAACGGGAAGATAAACATGAATAAAGCAGTGGAACACCACTTTATCGATGCTGCGAGCAATCGCCATCTGGACTGGCTGGAATCGGAAGCCATACATATCATGCGCGAAGTAGCGGCGGAGTGCAGCAACCCTGCGCTGCTGTTTTCGGGCGGCAAGGATTCGGTCGTGCTGCTGCGCATCGCGGAAAAAGCTTTCCGTCCGGGCAAATTCCCTTTCCCCCTGGTGCACATTGATACCGGCCACAACTTCCAGGAAGTCATTGACTTCCGTGACGCCCGTGCTGCAGAGCTCGGCGAACGGCTGATCGTGCGCTCGGTAGAGGATTCGATGAAACGCGGCACCGTGCGCCTGCGCAACCCGCTGACCGACTCGCGCAATGCCGCGCAGGCGGTGACGCTGCTGGAAACCATCGCCGAATTCAAGTTTGACGCCTGCATAGGCGGCGCCCGCCGCGATGAAGAAAAAGCCCGCGCCAAAGAACGCATCTTCTCTTTCCGTGATGAATTCGGCCAGTGGAACCCCAAGGCCCAGCGCCCAGAACTGTGGGATTTGTACAATACCCGCGTCCATCCGGGCGAGAACATGCGTGTCTTCCCCATTTCCAACTGGACCGAACTGGATGTATGGCAGTACATCGCCCGCGAAAAACTGGAACTGCCGCCGATTTATTTCGCGCACGAGCGCCAGGTCATTCCGCGCAACGGCCTGCTGGTGCCGCTGACTGACCTGACCCCGGCCAGGGACGGTGAAACGGTGGAAACGCAGATAGTGCGCTTCCGCACAGTAGGCGATATCTCCTGCACCTGCCCGGTTTCTTCGGATGCAGCAACGGTGGAAGCCATTATTGCGGAAACGGCGGTAACGCAGATTACCGAGCGCGGCGCCACCAGGATGGATGACCAGACCTCGGAAGCTTCGATGGAAAAACGTAAAAAAGAAGGATATTTCTGATGACTACCCTGGCGCCCACCATCCTGTCGGAACTGACCAAGGAACGCGGCCTGCTGCGCTTTATCACTGCCGGCTCCGTCGATGACGGCAAGAGCACGCTGATAGGCCGCCTGCTGTTTGACAGCAAGGGTATCTTTGCCGACCAGCTGGATGCGATTTCACGCGCCAAGCACAAGCGCACCGTCGGCGATACGATAGACCTGTCGCTGCTGACGGACGGACTGGAAGCCGAACGCGAGCAAGGCATCACGATCGACGTTGCCTACCGCTATTTCGCCACGCCCAAGCGCAAGTTCATCATCGCCGATACGCCGGGCCACGAACAATATACGCGCAACATGGTGACTGGCGCATCCACTGCGGACGCCGTAATCATCCTGATCGACGTATCCAAGGTCAAACTGGGCGACGATGGCAGCGTGGAACTGCTGGTGCAGACCAAGCGCCATTCCACCATTGCCCACCTGTTGCAGATTGAGCATGTGATCGTCGCTGTCAACAAGATGGATCTGGTGAATTACGACCAGACCGTATACGACCGCATCGTTGCCGCCTACATGGAGTTTGCCAAGCAGCTGGGACTGAAGGACATCCACCCTATTCCGCTGTCGGCACTGGCCGGCGACAACGTCGTGACGCCCGGTGACAAGATGCCATGGCACAAGGGCCCGACACTGATTTCTCTGCTGGAATCGCTGCACGTCTACGACGACTGCCACGACGAACCTTTCCGCTTCCCTGTGCAGCTGGTGGCACGCCACAACGGGCATGAAGCAAACGACTTCCGTGGCTACATGGGCCGCATCGAAGCCGGTAAAGTAAGCAAGGGCGACAAGCTGGTGGTGCAGCCCAGCGGCCAGCAAGCTACCGTCAAGGACATCCTGACGCTGGACGGTTCGCTGGAATCCGCCGTGGTCGGCCAGTCAGTCACGCTGCTGCTGGACCAGTATCTGGACATCTCGCGCGGCGACATGCTGGCATCGGCAGACCGCCCGGCAACGCAGCTGAAAACCATCAGTGCCGACCTGTGCTGGCTGTCCGAAGATGCGCTGGACGTTCGCCGCAAATACTGGCTCAAGCACACGACCAAGCAGGTTGCGGCAAGAGTAACGGCCATCGACACGCTGCTGGACATCAACACCCAGCAGACGCACACGGCAGAGAGCCTGAAGCTCAATGATATTGCGCGCGTTAGCATCAATGTGCAGCAGGCGCTGGCCGGCGATTCGTATGACGCCATCCGCTCCACGGGCTCGTTCATTCTGATCGATGAAGTCACGCACCAGACCGTTGCTGCCGGCATGATACGCATCAACGATTAAGCTACGCACCAAAAGAACAGGAAACACAGCATGCAGCCATCCGCCAGCAACCTCTATGGCAAGGTCTATCTGATCGGCGCCGGCCCTGGCGCCGCCGATCTGATAACGCTGCGCGGCGCCCGGCTGCTGGCGCAGGCGGACGTGGTGCTGCACGACGCATTGGTCACCGAGGAAATGCTGGAGCTGTGCCCTCAGGCAGTCAAGATCGCAGTGGGTAAGCGTTGCGGCAGGCTGTCAACCGCGCAGCAGTTCATCAACAAGCAGTTGGTGGACAATGCAAGGAAGTACGCCATTGTGGTCCGCCTCAAAGGCGGCGATCCCATGCTATTCGGCCGCGCCGATGAAGAGCTGGGTGCACTGGAAGCGGCAGGCATAGAAGTGGAAGTGGTGCCCGGCATTACGACGGCGCTGGCCGCGGCAGCCGCTACCAAGCAACCGCTGACCAAACGCGGTGTTGCCCGCAACGTCGCCTTGTTCACGTCCAGCACGGCCCCCGGCGAAAGCGATGCAACCCGCATTCCCGACAGCGACACGCTGGTGCAGTACATGGGTGGCAAGGAAGCCGTGCTGACTGCACAAAGGCTGCTGGCTGCCGGCCGCCCCGCCGACTGGCCGGTGGTAGTGGTGGAAAACTGCAGCCGTGACGACCAGCGCATCCTGCGCCTGCAACTGTCGGATCTGGAGCGTGGCCTTGCAGATTGCGAAGGCCCGGTACTGGTGATGATGGGTGAATCGCTGCGCGCCCGGCCAGCGTTGACAGAACAGCAGCCCGGTTTGGCGGACGCTGCAGTAGTAGCGAGCTACCTGTCAGCCTGAATTTTTCTGCGGTCAGGGGGTCAAGGCGTCATTACGCCGTGGCTGCGCGCCATCCTCGCCAGCTCCCCGCTGCTGCGCAAACGCTCGAAACCCTGGTCAAACTTGACGCGCAACTGGTCGCAAGCGTTCTTTTTGCAAAACGCCAGATAACCGTCCTGCACGTCCAGCGTCTGGTTCAGCACAGTAAATTCACTGCCTAGGTCAGCGGCTTTCAATACTGCCTCTGTATTGCGCAGGTTAGTGGCCAGGTAATCGATGCGCCCTGCGCTGAGCATCGTCAGCGCATTTGGCAGCGAATTGGCCACATCGGGCTGCAGCACGCCCCGGATGTTCTCAAATTTTGGCCCATAGGCCCAACCGTGGATGACGCCTATCTTGCGCCCGCGCAGGTCCTGATAATTGCCGTTCCAGCCATTTTTCTGGCCGTTGCGGACGTAGAACACCATGTAATCGCGATAAAACGCCTTCGCCGCAAACGAAAAACGCGCTTCGCGCTCACGCGTCTTGTACGGGCCAACCAGAATGTCGGCCTGATCCTGCTCCACCATCAGCTGCGCGCGTGCCCACGGGTAGAGTTCAAACCTGACAGTATCGCCATTCTGTCTGGCAATGGCTTTTATAATTTCCACACCAAGGCCGCTGAACACGCCATCGGCGCCACGCTCATAGACGGAGGCAAATTCGGTACCGACTGCCAATAGTTCGCGCGCAGAGACCGGCACAGGCGCAGACATGGCTAGCGCCGTGCATAGCGCAACGCAGCAAAAGAGATATCTGGATGGACGGTGCATAGTGACGTAACGGGAAACAGCTATCCCAGCTTGTGGGGCAAGAGCTTCAGACGGACGCAATGCAGTAATCGCTGATGGCGGCAAGCACCGAAGCCTGCTCGCCGACTGCTTCGGCTACCGTCAGCTCAAGGGCTGGATGCGCGTCGCGCAGTTGCTGCACCATGGCCGGCAGGTCGCGCAGCAGATGCCCGCCCTGGCCCAGGAACACCGGCACCAGCGTAATACGGGTATGGGCGTGCGTGAGCAGTTGCTGTATCAGCTCGGGCAGCGATGGCGTCATCAGTTCCAGGAAGGCCAGTTTCACCTCCACGTCCGGCAGGCGCGCCTGCGTCAACTCTTGCAGCCGCTGGAAAGGTCCAGCCCAGCGCGGGTCTCGCGCGCCGTGGGCAAACAGCACCATCGCGGTCGCACTCATTTTCTTTCCATCATCCATAGCGACGTGACTGCTATTGTCAGGAACAGGCAGCTAGGCACCAGCGCGGTCACCAGGGCCGGCCAGGTATTGAGCAGACCCAGATGCGAAAACAGGCTGTTGATCAGGTAAAAGCTCATACCCAGCATGATGCCGCTGAAAATTTTAAGGCTGATACCGCCGGTCCTGAAGTGCAGGTAGGCAAACGGCAGCGCCAGCGCCATCATGACCAGCACCGCAAACGGATAGGTGATCTTCTTCCAGAAGGCGATCTCATAGCGCTCGGTGCCCTGCTTGTTGTCGGCCAGATGCTTGGTATAAGCTGCCAGATCATACGCAGACATGCGGTCCGGATCTACAAACAGCACTGACAGGATATTGGGCGTAATCTCGGACACGAAGTCCTTGCTCGCCGAATTCTTGCTGGCGATGGACGCAAAATCCTGCTCTGCCAGGCTCTTGGGGAAACTGGTTTCGCTGACATCAAAGAAGCGCCATGTGCTGTTGCCGATGAAGTCGGCGCGCTTGGCCAGAATCTCCTTGGCCAGATGGAATTCGGTATCAAACTCGTACACCTTCAGGCCGACCAGCTGCCTGCTCGGCAGGATTTCCTTGACGTTCAGAAAGCGTGAACCGATGACTTTGCCGGTCAGCCCGTTTTCGCGGATCAGGTCCTTGGTCCATAGCCCGGTACGGAATTCCTGCGTGATCGGCGTTCCCAGCGCGCTCAGCTTGACTCTTTCGGCGAGTTTGGTCGTGAACGGCGACACCAGTTCGCCAAATACAAACGTCAGCACGACAAAGATCAGGCCTATCTTGGCTAGCATCTTGCCCGCCATGACGGTGGACATGCTGGCCGCGCGCATGATGGTGAATTCGGAATTGGACGCAAACTGCGCCAGCACGAAGATGGTGCCGATCAGCACTGCAATCGGCATGAATTCGTAGATGTACCCCGGCATGCCCAGCAGCACATACAGCAGCGCGTGCTGGATCTTGTAGCCACCCTTGTTGATTGCCTGCAGTTCGCCCATCATGTCGAAAAAAGCAAACAGCGCCAGCAGCGCCAGCAACACGAAGAAGACCGAGCGCAATATCTCGGATAAAAAATAGCGTTGCAGTACTTTCATGAACCACTCACCCGCGCTTGCGCATCAGCTATTTTTTTCTCTTTTTTGCTGTGGAAGCAACCCTTGAAGCCGCTCCACAATACCAGCGGATGCATGCGGCTATTGACGTTAATGCGCCATGCAAACGCCAGCGCAACGAGGATTACCGCGGCCAGCTGCAGCGGCCACCACGCCATCGTGAGGCGCATGCGGCCCTGCACGACGGAGGCCTGCACAATGTTGATCATGTTCAGGTACACCACGACCAGCAGCAGCGCGACGATCAGGTTGGCCGAACGGCCCACGCGCGGATTAACAAAACCCAGCGGCACCGCCAGGAACATCAGCACGATGCCCATCAGCGGCAACGATACCCGCCACAGCAGTTCGCCCTGGTTATATGAAGAACTCTGGTTATCCAGCAGTTCTGTCATCGTCATTGATTTGGCGGACCTGTCTTCCGAAAGCGATTTGGTCTGTGGTTCCGTCAGGATGCCGTAACGGTCAAACTGCATCATCTGAAAATCGCGCTCGGTCGGCAGCCCGTCATAGCGGCGGCCCTTGCTCATGACAACGAACTTGTCGCCGTTCTTGTCGATTTCTATCGAACCTTCCTTGGCGACGATCACGCTGGAACGACCGTTGTTGATGGTATTGACGAAAATATTCTGTACCTTGCCCAGATCGCCAGCCACGCTTTCGACAAAGAAAATGCGGTCCGAGGATGCGGATTCCTGGAACTTGCCGGGAGACACCTTGGCGATGTCGTCGCGCTTTTCGTAGCGCTGTTTCAGCTCGGCGCTCTGACGGTTGGCCCATGGCGTGCCGAAGAAAGTCAGCAGGGCCGTCAGCAAGATAACGGGCAGCCCGAAAGACGCTACCGGCCTGATCCAGTTCAGCAGACTCACGCCGGACGCAAACCAGACCACCATTTCAGAATCCTGATAGCTGCGGGTCACAGCCCACAGTACGGAAATGAAGCTCGTCAGTATCAGCAAAACCGGCAGATATCCCAGCGACGTAAACCCGATCAGCGCGATGACGTCGGCAGACGCAACTTTCCCGCCCGCAGCCTGTCCAAGGATCTTGATGAGCATGACCGTGATGACGATTGTGAACAAAGTTGTGAAGACAGCACCCGCAGTACTGAGCAATTCACGTCGAAGCGCGCGCTGAAAAATCATTCGGGGATTATAATGTCCGTTTTACGAGACTTACAAAGAGGAGTAATAAGTGGACTTTAGCATAAAAACAATCGACGCAAAAAGTACATTCAATGCCATCAAAACTGGCTGCGTAGTCGTTGCTGTATACGAAAATAAGAAATTATCCGCTGCTGCTGCCGGCCTGGATAAACAGGGCCAGATCGCCGCCGCGCTGAAAGCAGGCGATATTACAGGAAAACCGGGTTCTACGCTCCTATTACGCAACGTGGGCGACATCGCCGCAGACCGCGTGCTGCTGGTAGGTCTGGGCGAAGAATCCGTTGCGGTTTCCGATAAAGCCTTCACGCTGGCAAACCAGGTAGCTGCCCGCACACTGGCCGGCCTGGGCTCAAATGATGTTGTTATAGCATTACCTGCGGTAAAAGACAGGGACGTCAGCTGGGCAGTGCGCGCCGCCGTCCTGGCTTTCCGTGAATCAATATTCCGCGCCGACGGACTGAAAAGCAAAAAAGAAGCCTCCGTCAGCAATGTCAAGAAAGTCGCTTTTGCGGTAGCCGCTTCCGAAGGCGCCGCCGCCAAGAATGCGCTGGCGCAAAGCGTGGCACTGGCCAACGGCATGGACTTGACCAAGGAACTGGGCAACCTGCCGCCTAACATCTGCACACCAACCTATCTGGCAACGACCGCGAAAAAAATTGCGGCCGACTACAAGATGGGCGCGGAAATACTGGACCGCAAGCAACTGCAGGCACTGAAGATGGGCAGCTTCCTGTCCGTCACCAGCGGCAGCGTGGAGCCGCCGAAATTCATCGTGCTGAAGCACATGGGCGGCAAGGCCAAGGATGCGCCTACCGTACTGGTCGGCAAGGGTATTACCTTTGACACCGGCGGCATCTCGCTGAAACCGGGCGCCGGCATGGATGAGATGAAGTACGACATGGGCGGCGCCGCTTCGGTGCTGGGCACCATGCGCGCCATCGGCGAAATGAAGCTGAAACTGAATGTCATTGCTGTCATCCCTACCTGCGAAAACATGCCCTCCGGCAGCGCGACGCGTCCTGGCGATATCGTCACGTCGATGTCCGGCCAGACGATAGAAATCCTGAATACCGATGCAGAAGGCCGCCTGATCCTGTGCGACGCGCTGACGTATGTAGAGCGTTTCAAACCTGCTGCCGTGGTCGATGTGGCGACACTGACAGGTGCCTGCGTTACTGCGCTGGGCCATCACAACTCAGGCCTGTTCACGCGTTATGACGACGCGCACGACAAGCTGGCCAATGAATTGCTGGCCGCCGGCAAGCAAACCGGCGACACCGCGTGGCGCATGCCTATCGAAGAGGCTTACAACGAACAGTTGAAGTCCAACTTCGCCGACATGGCCAATATCGGCGGTCCTGCAGGCGGCGCGGTAACCGCAGCCTGCTTCCTGGAGCGCTTCACCAAGCAATACACATGGGCGCATCTGGACATCGCCGGCACCGCATGGAAATCCGGCCCGGCAAAAGGTTCTACCGGCCGTCCAGTGCCTTTGCTGACCACTTTCCTGATTAACCGCGCAGGATAAGCATCACCGGCACCGGTACCGGCTATGCCATTGGTGTCATCATTGGTGTCATTAATCAAGCCGCAGTCTGCATCATTTGCAGCTGCGGCTTTTTTATTGCCCACACAAGCCCTGGCATCGTTTACCATCTGCTTTCATGAGTAAACACCCGTCCCCGAGTATCGATTCAGTTGTGCATCAACTGGCATTGCTGATAGACAGCAAAGAATTTGACCGGGGCCTGCAACTGGCCGGCGCGGCAATCGCGCATGGGCTGCGGGATGCCAACCTGTATTACCTGGCAGGCGTCTGCGCAGTACAAACGCAACTGTGGCAGCAGGCCGAAACATTCTGGCGGCAGGCGCTGCAAACCTACCCTGCGCATGCAGAAGCACAAGCCAACCTTGCGACCCTGTTACATGAGCTGAAACGCCCCGCAGAAGCGGATGCCGCCTACCGCGCCGCGCTGCAACTAGATGCCGCCAACGCCTATCTGCATGCCCGCTTTGCGGCGCTGCTGGCGTCACACCGGCAAACCGCCGAAGCAGAACAGCATTACCGGCTGGCGCTGGACCTGGATCCGTCAGACGCGCGCAGCCATGCCAACCTCGGCGTGCTGCTGGCCTCTCTGCACAGGGACGAGGAGGCCGAGCAGAGCTACCGGCAGGCGCTGGGATTGGATTCCGGCAACGCCGCCACCCACGTCAACCTGGGCCTACTGCTGGCCGGCAAAAACCTGCTGCAAGCGGCGCAGCAATGCTATAGCCGCGCACTGGAACTGGAACCCGGCAATGCGGCGGCATTCAGCAATCTGGGCCTGCTGCTGGAGCAGGATGGAAATACCGCGTTGGCGGCCCAGTGCCATCGCAAAGCTGCTGGCCTGGCCCCAGACTCGCCGGAAATATTATGCAACCTCGGCAACCTGCTTGCGAAGCAGCACGACTATGCAGAGGCAGAACAGCTGTACCGGCAAGCCGTAGCGCTCGCAGATCAGCACAGCGACGCATCAACAGGATCCACAGCAGTATCCACAGCAGCGCCGGCCCTTACCTGCCTGGGCGTGCTGCTGGCCGACACGGGCCGCGCCGAAGAGGCAGAGCGCTGCTTCAGGGACGCGATACGGCTGGATGCCGGCTATCCGCGCGCGGCGTCCAATTTAGCCTTGCTGCTACTGCAGCGGGGACGCTATACGGAAGCCTGGCCTTATTACGAAGCCAGGCATGATCCGCTGATGGCCACACCCATGGCCCGCCCTGCCGCCGCCTGCGGCCCCTTATGGCAAGGCGAAGACATCACGGGAAAATCGATGCTGGTGTGGCCGGAGCAAGGGCTGGGCGACATGCTACAGTTCAGCCGCTACATCCCCCTGCTGAAACAACGCGGCGCCATCGAAGTGACCGTCATATGCCGCCAAGGCCTGCAAACGCTGCTATCCACGCTGGACGGCGTAGACCGCTGTATACCGATCGAGATGCCGTTGGAACCTGGCACGCCTTTGCCGTCTGCCGATTACTGTGTGCTGGCGATGAGCCTGCCAGGCCTGCTGCAAATGAATTCGGCTGCGCCGCCGGCGGGACTACCCTACCTGCACACGCCACAAGCGCACCGCGCGCACTGGGCACAGCGGCTGGCGGCAAGTGCGGCAAACAAACGGCGGCGCATCGGCCTGGTATGGAACGGTAATCCGGATCATTCCAACGATGCAGAGCGCTCGCTGGGCAGCGTGGACAGGTTTGCGCCTTTATGGGGCATTCCAGATATACAGTGGATCAGCCTGCAGCAAACTGCAACGCCTACGCCGCCGCCCGCCGGACTGGACCCGCAGGCATGGCTGCCGCTGGGGCATGAGTTGAATGACTTTGCCGATACGGCAGCGGTAGTGGAGATGCTGGACCTGGTGATCAGCGTGGACACATCAGTGGCTCATGTGGCGGGCGCACTGGGCAAACCCTGCTGGGTATTGCTGCCCGCGTATAAAACGGATTGGCGCTGGCTGGAAAGCGGCGCCGGCACGCCATGGTATCCGGAAGTCATTCGCCTGTTCCGCCAGCCGCGCAGGGGCGACTGGGGCAGCCCGCTACATGCTATCGCAAGCGAGTTGCAAGAAAGATTGAAGGCAGGCTGACGCTGGCTTTGGCTTATACAGCATTTTGCGTGCCGTTTTGTGCGGTACAGCCGCAGAACAGCTTCTTCAACTGCTCTTCGGGCATAGCCGGTCCGCTCAATTGCTTGATCAGCTTATGACCGGCAGTACCAAAGGCAGAAGGGGCGTCGCCACAGGCGATAAAGCCGTTGCGCACATAAAAATCGCGGGCGCTGGCGGTGCTCAGCACCTTGACCCAGGGTAAATTCCATTCGCTGGCCTGCTGCTCCAGGCCTCTCAGCAATTCCTTGCCGGCACCCTTGTACAGCGTTTCAGGCGTGACGTAGCACAAGGCGATCTTACCGGCACGGGTCAGCAAGGCAACGCCAACTACCTCGTCGCCGTAGGTTGCGAGCAGTGCGTAATTGGCTGCCGATGAAAACCAGGTTGCAACCATGCCGGAATTTTTATTCCCGAGCCATGCGGCCAGGATGGCCTCATCATTCTTATGATCTTCCTGGCAACATTCAGAAATCGAACGGCGCAAGGCTTCGCAAGCTGCCGCCGCATCCGCCGGCGTTGCTGACCTGATTTCAATGTCCATCTGTACACGTGCGTGCATTCCTTGTAACCCCCCTCACCGCGGCAAGCCCTGTTCAATTTTCTTGTAGATCGACCGAATCTGAGTCTTTATGCGCCTTTACAAGCAGCCCGATTTCGGTTCGTCTTTTTATTGTTTTCTTAAAGCATGAAACATGCCGGTACTCAACAAAATAGTCAATGGGGGAAATATAAGACCGTCGCAAAATTTCATCAGGGATTGTCAATTTAGGTGAATTGGTATAAATAATTGAAGGATGTGGCAAACCGCTTTGCATTTCAGTCACGACCATCCTGCACTGCAGTATTCAACAGAAAGTCCCGCAGCAGCCGTGCGCTTGGTCCTATACGCTGCGAATGCACCAGATAAATCTCCAGTGCTGCAGTTTCGACCTCCGGTAACACATGCACCAGTTCGCCAGACGCAAGCAAAGGCGCAGCATCGTAAGCCGGCAAGCGCGCAATGCCGTCGCCAGCCAGCACAAAGGCCAGCCGCGACGCTGCGCTGTCAGTCACCACATCACCGCGCACGGCAATCTGCATGTCCTGCCCACCGGCGCGTACGGCGAGCGTCTTCTGGCTAGGCGGATAGACCACCCAACGGTGCTGATCAAGCTCCGCTGCCGAAGCAGGCGCACGATAACGGCGCAAATAAGCGGGCGACGCACACAACATCGTCGGTTCGCGTACCAGACGGCGCGCGACCAGCGAGGAGTCGGCCAGCGGCCCTGCGCGCACTGCCAGCTCTATGCCGTGCTGCACCAGGTCCACATTGGCATCATTCATCGCCACATGCAGGCGAACCGCCGGATAACGGCGGCGAAATTCCAGCAGTGCCGGCAGGATGCGCTTGTTGCCGAAGTGATGCGAGCACGTGATGCGTACCTCGCCGCTAGGCTCGGCGCGTAGCAGTTCCATGCCGCGTATGCCGTCATTCGCTTCGTCGAGCAGGCGTTCGCAATGCACGCGGAACGCTTCACCGGCCGGCGTCAGGCTGAAGCTACGCGTGCTGCGCTGCGCGAGCGGCACGCCCAGCCTGGTTTCCAGCGCGCGGATGTGGTGGCTTACCACCGCGCGGGTGAGTCCCAGTGCACGCGCACCGGCCGCAAAACTTCCACTGCGCACGACAGTCGCAAAAACCGCCATCGCGCGCAATTCATCTAGCACAGGAGAGTTTACGTTCATATTAATTGTATTAAATAGTTTGACACTGAGTCATCATATCAGTATCTACCCCGCCAGGCTGCTTACTCGTATAGTTTGTTTCACCGGCGATATGCCCGGCTTTTTGAAACAAGGAGCTAGCCATGACTATGAAACACGTTCTGTTTATTTTGACAAACACCCACGAAATCGGCCCAAACAAGCGCCCCACCGGATATTTCTTCCCGGAAGTCGCCCACCCTGTCGAAGTGCTGGAGCACGCCGGTATAGCCATTGAATATGCATCTCCACTGGGCGGCGCACCGTCAGAAGATGGTTACGATGAAAAAGACCCTGCACAACTCGCCTTTCGCAACAGCAACTCCATACGCCGCATGGCGCGCAGCCGCAAGTTGTCAGAGGTGGATGTGCTTGATTACGACGCCATCTTCTTCCCCGGCGGCCTGGGGCCCATGGTGGACATCGCCAAAGACCCGGACGTGAAGCAAGCCGTTGCCCGCGCCTGGAATGCAGGCAAGATCGTGGCCGCAGTCTGCCATGGCCCCGCCGCATTTTTGGGCGTAACACTGGAAGATGGCACGCCACTGATCCGTGGCCGCAAGCTGACTTCCTTCTCCAATGAAGAGGAAGCCGGATATGCGCAGGCCGACGTGCCTTTCAGACTGGAAGATGCATTGCGGGCCGAAGGAGCCGACTATTCATCGGCTGCTCAATGGCAAGAGAAGGTGGTCGTAGACGGCCGTCTGCTAACCGGCCAGAATCCGGCATCCGGCGGCGCTCTTGCCAGGGAGATTGTCACGGCCTTGCGCGGAGCACCGTTATGAGCACAGCTATAAGCAATGCGTCCCAAATCACCGTGCTGGCGCGCTGGCAACTGGCGGATAGCGCGCAAAGCGATGTGCTGTGCGCACTTGGCAAGCTGCGACTGGCTTCGCTAGGCGAACCGGGCTGCCTCGGTTACGAGGTGTACCAGAGCATGGATACACCTCAACACAGTGTGCTACTGCTTGAGCGTTACCTCGATCAGGCGGCGCTGGATGCACACAGGCAGTCGGCACATTACCAGGAACTGGTAGTAGGGCGCATCCTGCCTTTGCTGACAGCCAGGCGGGTCGAGTTTCTCCGGGAGAGCGATCCAGCCTGAGCAGACCTCAATCCAGCCCAGGTCGGCCCTACCCTCCCCTCCTCCTTCGGCAGCCGCAAGTCATATGAAACCCGCCCTAAGCGGGTTTCTTTCATTTCAACAGTCTGCAACGCTTGGCCCCATATCAATTCTGACAGTACGTCTGAAGCGGCCGCCCTGCCCTCAGCACGGCGGAAGTCCGTCATGCCCGATATCAAGTGCGCTATAATTATTTCCCTTCCCTAGCTGCCCGAAGACAGTACATCAGACTTTGTGGTCACGCCTGCAGCACCAGCAAAATAATAAAACGCAAAACCAACAGCAAAACAACAAGCATCGATCAATTCAACCACTTAAACACATGACTAAACTAGCCACCTGGAACGTCAACTCCCTGAAG
>JAYSKH010000065.1:0-9205 GCA_043726505.1 Undibacterium sp.
GTCGAACTTCCTGTCCAAATCTACGGGTGTTGCCGCTGCAGTCTTTTTTATTGCGACGCTGGCGCTGGGATACATGGGCGCCAACCGCAATACAACGCCTTCCGTCGGCGTAATGGATAATTTGCCTGTCGTCAAAACTGTTAGTGCTGCCGGCGCTTCCGCTGCGGCCGCAAGCGCGCCTGCTGCTTCTGCTGCAGCTGCACCTTCCAGCGCTGCAGGCCAGGCAAACCAGATCCCTAAATAGTTTTGTTTCGCTCTGTAAAAAGCATTGAGTTGGTGCAATTGTGCGTTGAACAATGACGCTGCTCATAGTAGAATACGGGGCTTAAGCCGACGTGGTGAAATTGGTAGACACGCTATCTTGAGGGGGTAGTGGCGAAAGCTGTACGAGTTCGAGTCTCGTCGTCGGCACCATTAAAAAAGTATGGCCAGGGTTCTTCAACTGGCATAGTCGAGGAAGTGGTCGTTTTGATTCATCGAATCATTAAAGGGATGTTCTTAAGGCTGCATCAGGCAGTCGTCTTGCGCAGCATCCTCAACGTATCGTTCAATTACAGGTAGCCTAACGTGAACCTCGAAAATTATTTCCCTGTTCTTCTCTTTATTCTGGTCGGTATCGGCGTTGGCGTCGTGCCGCAGGTGCTGGGTCGCGTTCTCGCGCCTTACAAGCCTGATGACCAGAAACTGTCTCCTTATGAGTGCGGCTTTGAAGCTTTTGAAGATGCACGCATGAAGTTTGACGTTCGTTATTATCTGGTGGCAATCCTATTTATCTTGTTTGATCTGGAAACGGCTTTCTTCTTCCCGTGGGGCGTTGCAATGCGCGACCTGGGCTGGTACGGCTTTCTGATCATGCTCGGTTTCATTGCCGAATTCGCGGTTGGCTTCTGGTATATCTGGAAAAAAGGCGCCCTGGATTGGGAGTGATCGAAGGAAACTATTATGGCAATTGAAGGCGTATTAAACGAAGGTTTCGTCACCACGACGGCAGACAAGCTGATCAACTGGACGCGCACGGGCTCAATGTGGCCTATGACATTCGGTCTGGCATGCTGCGCTGTGGAGATGATGCATGCTGGCGCTTCGCGCTACGATCTGGATCGTTTCGGCGTGGTGTTTCGCCCGTCGCCGCGCCAGTCGGACGTGATGATCGTGGCCGGCACGCTGTGCAACAAGATGGCACCGGCCTTACGTAAGGTGTATGACCAGATGGCGGAACCACGCTGGGTTATCTCCATGGGTTCATGCGCTAACGGTGGTGGTTATTACCATTATTCGTACTCCGTGGTGCGCGGTTGCGACCGCATCGTGCCTGTCGATATTTATGTTCCTGGCTGCCCGCCGACTGCGGAAGCTTTGTTGTACGGCATTATCCAGTTGCAAAACAAGATTAAGCGTACCAATACAATAGCGCGCTGATACTGGTGCTTGCGTAAATCGCGCGTGCAGCTGTTGTGCGCGCATCCGGCGACTCTTAGAGCGGCTTTTTAAATTATGACTACCAAACTGGAAATCCTTGAGGCGGCAGTAAAAAACGTCTTGGGCGATAGACTCCTTAAGTCCACAGTGGCGCTCGGTGAATTGACGATCGTTGTCAGCCCGACGGCCTACTTTGGCGCCATGCGCGATTTGCGCGATCATGCCGATACCCAATTTGAAGAATTGATCGACCTGTGCGGCGTGGATTATTCCACGTACGGCGACGGCATCTGGGATGGCGCCCGCTTTGCGGCGGTGTCGCATCTGCTGTCCATCAAGCATAACTGGCGTCTGCGCGTGCGTGTGTTTGCGAGCGACGACGAAATGCCGGTGCTGCCTTCGCTGATCGATGTGTGGAGCACGGCCAACTGGTATGAGCGTGAAGCTTTTGACTTTTTCGGCATCCTGTTTGACGGCCACAATGACCTGCGCCGCATCCTGACCGATTACGGTTTTATCGGCCATCCTTTCCGCAAGGATTTCCCCGTCTCCGGTTATGTGGAGATGCGTTACGACCCCGAGCAGAAGCGCGTCATTTATCAGCCTGTGACTGTAGAGCCGCGTGAGATCACGCCGCGCGTCATACGCGAAGAACACTACGGGATGAAATAATGGCTGAAATTAAAAATTACACCCTGAACTTTGGTCCACAGCATCCTGCTGCGCACGGCGTTTTGCGCCTCGTGCTGGAGCTGGACGGCGAAGTGATCCAGCGCGCCGATCCGCATATCGGCCTGCTGCACCGCGCGACCGAAAAACTGGCTGAGCAAAAGACTTTCATCCAGTCCGTGCCTTACATGGACAGGCTCGACTATGTGTCGATGATGTCCAACGAGCACGCCTATGTGATGGCGATCGAAAAAATGCTGGGCCTGGAAGTGCCTCTGCGCGCGCAGTACATCCGCGTGATGTTCGACGAAATTACCCGTATCCTGAATCACCTGCTGTGGATAGGCGCGCATGCGCTGGACGTGGGTGCGATGGCGGTGTTCCTGTATGCGTTCCGCGAGCGTGAAGACCTGATGGACTGCTATGAAGCAGTGTCCGGCGCGCGCATGCATGCCGCCTACTATCGTCCGGGCGGCGTATATCGTGACCTGCCGGAACAAATGCCGCAGTTCACCGTATCCAAGCTGAAAAACGAAAAAGCGATGCGTTTGCTCAATGAAAACCGCCAGGGTTCCCTGCTGGATTTTATTGAAGACTTCACAAACCGTTTCCCTAAGTACGTCGACGAATACGAAACCCTGTTGACTGATAACCGTATCTGGAAGCAGCGCCTGGTCGGTATCGGCGTGGTGTCGCCAGAGCGCGCCAAGGCGATGGGCTTTACCGGCGCAATGTTGCGCGGTTCAGGCATCGAATGGGATCTGCGCAAGAAGCAACCGTATGAGGTGTATGACCTGCTGGATTTCGATATCCCTGTGGGCGTCAACGGCGACAGCTATGACCGTTATCTGGTGCGCGTGGAAGAGATGCGCCAGTCCAACCGCATCATCAAGCAGTGCATAGAGTGGCTGCGCAATAATCAGGGTCCGGTAATCACCGATAACCACAAGATTGCGCCGCCGCACCGCGTGAACATGAAGTCGAACATGGAAGAGCTGATCCATCACTTCAAACTGTTCACTGAAGGTTTCCATGTGCCTGCAGGCGAAGCATTCGCGGCGGTTGAGCATCCAAAAGGCGAGTTTGGTATTTACCTGATTTCCGATGGCGCCAACAAGCCTTACCGCTTGAAGATCCGCGCACCGGGCTTCCCGCATCTGCAAGCTCTGGATGAAATGGCCAAGGGCCATATGATTGCGGATGCCGTGACCATTATTGGTACGCAGGATATTGTGTTTGGCGAAATTGATAGATGATTGACTGCCCTTTGGGCGGCGATTTTAAAGGCATTAGCTATGGTGTTATCAGAGCAAGCATTCAAAAAGATTGACCGGGAACTGGCAAAGTATCCGGCAGATCAACGACAGTCGGCCGTCATGGCTGCGCTGGCGATCGCGCAGGACGAAACCGGCTGGGTCTCGCCGGACATCATGCAGACGCTGGCCGACTATATAGGCATGCCGGCAGTGGCGGTGCAGGAAGTGGCAACTTTCTACAACATGTACAACACCAAGCCGGTTGGCAAGTTCAAGATTTCGGTCTGCACCAACCTGCCATGCGCATTGTCCGGCGGTGAGCGCGCTGCGCACCACCTGAAGCAAAAGCTCGGCATCGATTACAAAGACACCAGTGCGGACGGCATGTTCACGCTGGTGGAGGGCGAATGCATGGGCGCCTGCGGCGACGCGCCGGTCATGCTGGTCAACAACAAGCGCATGTGCAGCTTCATGTCGAATGAAAAAATTGATGAGCTCGTCAGCGAGCTGCAAACACACACTACGGCGGGGGCATAATGACGAGCTTGCATGATCGCCATATCAAACCGCTGATTCTGGCCGGCCTGGATGGCAAGAACTGGCACCTGGAAGATTACGTCAAGCGCGGCGGCTATCAACAGCTGAAGCGCATCCTGACCGACAAGATCACGCCGGAACAGGTTATCGCTGAACTGAAAGCAGCTTCGCTGCGCGGACGCGGCGGCGCAGGTTTCCCGACGGGCCTGAAGTGGAGCTTCATGCCACGCCAGTTCCCTGGACAGAAATACCTGGTCTGCAATACGGACGAAGGTGAGCCGGGCACGTTCAAGGATCGCGACATCATCCGCTACAACCCGCATGCACTGATCGAAGGCATGGCTATCGGCGCGTATGCGATGGGCATCACGGTCGGCTACAACTACATCCACGGCGAAATCTTCGCGGAATACGACCGCTTTGAAGAGGCGCTGGAAGAGGCGCGTGCCGCCGGCATGCTGGGCAATAATATCGCCGGTTCGGAGTTCTCGTTCCAGTTGCATGCCCACCACGGTTACGGTGCGTATATCTGCGGCGAAGAAACTGCGCTGCTGGAATCGCTGGAAGGCAAAAAAGGCCAGCCGCGTTTCAAACCGCCTTTCCCTGCAAGCTTTGGCCTGTACGGCAAACCGACGACGATCAACAATACCGAAACCTTTGCGGCAGTGCCTTTCATCTTTGCGGTGGGCGGTGAGAACTACGCTGCAATGGGCAAGCCAAACAATGGCGGTACCAAGATTTTCTCGATTTCCGGCGACGTAGAACGTCCAGGCAATTACGAAATTCCTCTGGGAACGCCGTTTGCCACCCTGCTGGAACTGGCAGGCGGCATGCGCGGCGGCAAAAAGATCAAGGCAGTCATCCCTGGCGGCTCGTCCGCGCCGGTGGTGGTTGGCGATGTCATGATGAATACCGATCTGGATTACGATTCCATCGCCAAGGCCGGCTCCATGCTGGGTTCCGGCGCTGTGATCGTCATGGATGATACGCGCTGCATGGTTAAATCACTGCTGCGTCTGTCCTACTTCTATTTTGAAGAGTCCTGCGGCCAGTGCACTCCATGCCGTGAAGGTACGGGCTGGATGTACCGCATGGTCAACCGTATAGAAAACGGGCAGGGCCGTCCTGAAGATCTGGACATGCTGAACTCGGTTGCCGACAACATTCAGGGCCGCACTATTTGCGCGCTGGGCGATGCGGCGGCGATGCCGGTTCGTGCTTTCGTCAAGAATTTCCACGAAGAATTTGAATATCACATCGAGCATAAGCATTGCTTGGTGCCCGCTTACATTTAAGCCAGCTTAGGTTAGCGCACAGTTAGAGTAGACCATGGTTGAAATAGAAATAGACGGCAAAAAAGTCGAAGTGCAAGAAGGCAGCATGGTAATGGATGCTGCCAATAAACTTGGCACTTACATTCCGCATTTTTGCTATCACAAGAAATTGTCGATTGCGGCGAACTGCCGCATGTGCCTGGTGGAAGTAGAGAAGGCTCCCAAGCCTTTGCCTGCTTGCGCCACGCCCGTGACCGCCGGCATGATCGTCAGATCCAATAGCGACAAGGCCGTGAAAGCCCAAAAGGGCGTTATGGAATTCCTGCTGATTAACCATCCGCTGGATTGCCCTATCTGCGATCAGGGCGGCGAATGCCAGTTGCAGGATCTGGCTGTCGGCTACGGTGCCAGCAGCTCACGCTATGAAGAAGAAAAACGCGTCGTCTTCCACAAGGACGTAGGTCCACTGGTGTCGATGGAAGAGATGAGCCGTTGCATCCACTGCACACGTTGCGTCCGTTTTGGCCAGGAAGTGGCCGGCGTGATGGAGCTGGGCATGCTGGGTCGTGGTGAACATTCCGAAATCACTTCGTTTGTCGGCAAGACCGTGGATTCCGAGCTGTCCGGCAACATGATCGATATCTGCCCGGTCGGCGCATTGACATCCAAGCCTTTCCGCTACTCCGCACGTACATGGGAACTGTCGCGCCGCAAATCCGTCAGCGCGCATGATGGCCTCGGCGCCAACCTGATCGTGCAAGTCAAGAACAACAAGGTCATGCGTGTTGTTCCGCTGGAAAATGAAGCGGTCAACGAATGCTGGATTTCCGATAAGGACCGTTTCGCCTATGAAGGCGTGAACAGCGAAGAACGTCTGACCAAACCGATGATCAAGCAGGGCGGCCAGTGGCAGGAAGCCGACTGGCAGACCGCGCTGGAATACATTGCGCACGGTTTGAAAAACATCAAGCACGAACATGGCGCAGCATCCATCGCCGGCGTAGCGACACCAAGTTCCACGCTGGAAGAACTGACGCTGCTGCAACGCGTCGTGCGCGGACTGGGCTCTGACAATGTGGACTTCCGTCTGCGTCAGTCGGACTTCTCTTTGGGCGGCAAGATCAAGCCATGGCTGGGCATGTCGATTGTTGACTTCAGCCAGCTGAAAAACGTGTTTGTCATCGGCTCTTTCCTGCGCAAGGACCATCCTTTGCTGTCAGCGCGTCTGCGCCAGTCCGTCAAGATGGGCGCCAAGCTGAGCACGTTGCACGCAACGGATGATGACCTGCTGATCAAGCTGGCCAATAAAGCCGTGCTGGCGCCGTCAGCCTGGCTGGGTTTCCTGGCGGAAGTGGCCGTTGCGGTCGCTGCCAAAAAAGAAATCGCCAAACCTGCAGGCTTTGATGCTGTACAGGCTTCCGCTTCGGCTGAAGCAATCGCTGCCAGCCTGGTGGCCGGCAATAGCGGCGTGTTTATCGGCAATACTGCCGCTCAGCACCCTGACGCCGCCAAGATCCATGCGCTGGCGCAGTGGATTGCACAAAACGCAGGCGCCGGTTTCGGCTACCTGACGGAAGCAGCCAACACGGTAGGCGGCTATCTGGCTAACGCATTGCCGGCTTCGGCCGACACCGCAGCGCAATTGTTTGCGCAGCCTAAAAAAGCGTATGTGCTGCTGCACGCAGAACCGGAATTTGATTATGCCAATCCTCAGCAGGCCAAAGCGGCATTGGAGCAGGCGGAGATGGTAGTCGTGATGTCGGCATTCAAGCATGGCGCGGATTACGCCGACGTGCTGCTGCCGGTGTCGCCTTTCACTGAAACCTCCGGCACCTTTGTCAATTGCGAAGGCCGCGCACAAAGTTTCCACGGCGTAGTCAAGCCTCTGGGCGATGCACGTCCGGCATGGAAAGTATTGCGCGTACTGGGTAACCTGCTGGGCCTGCCTAATTTTGAATTCGACACGGCGGAAGCCGTACGCGACGAAGTGCTGGGCCTGGATAAATCCGGTCTGGCGGCAAGCCTGAACAATATCGCAGACGCTGCTCCGGCAGCACCTGCGGCAGTGGCGGCAAATGGTCTGGAACGTGTGTCCGATGTGCCTATCTACAGCACTGACGCTATCGTGCGCAGGGCAGAGTCGCTGCAAAAAACAGCGGACGCCAAAGCGCCAAAAGCATGGCTGAGCGCAGCGCAGTTTGCCAAGCTCGGCATCAACGACGGCGATCAGGTCAAGCTGGTGCAAAGTAACGGCGCAGTAGCATTGCCGGCTGCGCTGGACAAGTCGCTGCCTGACAATGTCGTGCGCGTTGCAGCTGGCCATGCGGCAACCAAGGCTTTGGGCGCAATGTTCGGTTCCATCACAGTGGAGCGTGCGTAATGAATCTGCTGATGACTATAGAGAACTTCGGCGAAAGTATCCTCGGACCGGTATGGCCGCTGGTCTGGACGCTGATCAAGATCGTCTGCATCGTCTTGCCGGTCATGGGCTTGGTTGCTTACCTGACACTGTGGGAACGCAAGATGATAGGCTGGATGCATATCCGTCTCGGCCCTAACCGCGTTGGTCCTGCCGGTTTGCTGCAGCCTATCGCCGATGCGCTGAAGCTGCTGCTGAAAGAAATCGTTGTTCCGGCCAAGGCCAACAAGGTGCTGTTTGTACTGGCGCCTGTGATGACCATCATGCCTGCACTCGCGGCATGGTCGGTATTCCCGTTCGGCCCTGAAACGGTATTGGCCAACGTCAATGCGGGCTTGCTGCTGGTGATGGCGATTACGTCGATGGGTGTGTATGGCGTCATCATCGCCGGCTGGGCATCCAACTCCAAGTACGCGTTCCTCGGTGCGATGCGCGCTTCCGCGCAAATGATATCGTATGAAATCGCGATGGGTTTCGTGCTGGTGATCGTGCTGATGGTATCCGGCAGCCTGAACCTGACTGACATCGTCCTTGGCCAGTCCAAGGGTATCGCCGCCCACTATGGCGTGAATATTTTTTCCTGGAACTGGCTGCCGCTGCTGCCGGTATTCGTCGTGTATGTGATTTCCGGCATTGCTGAAACCAACCGCCATCCGTTTGACGTGGTCGAAGGTGAATCCGAGATCGTTGCCGGCCATATGGTGGAATATTCGGGCATGTCGTTTGCGATGTTCTTCCTCGCAGAATACGCGAACATGATCTTCATCTCCGCCATGGCATCGCTGATGTTCCTGGGCGGCTGGCTCTCGCCTTTCGCCTTCCTGGATTTCATTCCGGGCTGGATCTGGCTGGGCATGAAGACGTTTGTCGTGGTGTCGATGTTTATCTGGGCCCGTGCTTCTTTCCCGCGCTACCGCTATGACCAGATCATGCGCCTGGGCTGGAAAGTGTTCATCCCGCTCACGCTGGGGTATTTGGTGATTGTCGCTGCGTGGATACAAACGCCGTGGAATATTTGGAAGTAAGAGGCTGAAAAAATGGAAGCCATACGAGATTTCTTTAGCAGCTTGATGCTGCGCGAACTGATCAAGGGCCTGGCCCTGACAGGACGCTATATGTTTGCCCGCAAGATCACGGTGCAGTTCCCGGAAGAAAAAACGCCGCAGTCGCCGCGTTTCCGCGGTCTGCATGCATTGCGCCGCTACCCTAACGGGGAAGAGCGTTGCATCGCCTGCAAATTGTGCGAAGCGGTGTGCCCGGCAATGGCCATCACGATTGAATCGGAACAGCGCGACGACGGTTCGCGCCGCACCACGCGTTACGATATCGACCTGACCAAGTGCATCTTTTGCGGTTTCTGCGAAGAGTCGTGCCCGGTCGATTCGATCGTCGAAACGCATGTGCTGGAATACCACGGCGAAAAACGCGGTGACTTGTATTACACGAAAGAGATGTTGCTGGCCGTGGGCGATCGTTATGAAAACGAAATCGCCGCCGCGCGCGCCGCCGACGCACCTTATCGCTGACGGCTGCGCCGCGGTGTGAACTGCGGCGCATCTGTCGTTCATCTGTATGTCTATTGGGTTTTTTATGGACTTTAAAACTTTTCTGTTTTACGCATTCTCGGTCGT
>JAYSKH010000066.1:0-5174 GCA_043726505.1 Undibacterium sp.
TCGGCTTATCGGCTTATCGGCTTATCGGCTTATCGGCTTATCGGCTTATCGGATTCACGGCTTAGTGGCTAAGCGCATTGGACAGCAGCTTGGCGGTGATATCAACAATGGGGATGACCCTTTCATAAGCCATCCGTGTCGGCCCTATGACACCCAGCGTGCCGACGATCTTGCCGTTGACGCCGTACGGCGCCGTGACAATGCTCATTTCATCCATGGGCACCAGCTGGGATTCGCCACCGATAAAAATCTGCACGCCGGTGGCCTTGCTGGAGACATCCAGTAACTGCATCAGGCTGGTCTTTTGCTCGAACATGTCGAACAGCTTGCGCAGCGACGTCATGTTGGATGACAGGTCCGCCACGTTCAGCAGGTTGCGCTCGCCGGAAATCACCATGTCGTCGCTATGGTCGGCCATCGCATCACTGCCTACCTCCACGGCGGCCTGCATCAGCCGCGTCATGTCATTTTGGAGTTGCCGAAGCTCGCCGTTGATGCGCGTGCGCGCATCTTCAAAACTGAGCCCGCCGAAATTCTGGTTCAAATAGTTGGCCGCCTGTATCAGCTGTGCTGGCGTATAGTCAGCATCGGTCAGCAGCAGACGGTTTTGCACTTCTCCGTTGGGAGCGACAATCACCAGCAGGATGCGTTTTTCGGACAGGCGCAGGAATTCTATCTGCTTGAAGGTCGATTCATTGCGCGGCGTCATCACCACGCCGGCAAATTGCGACAGCGAAGACAATACCTGCGCAGCATTAGCGATAATCTTTTGCGGCGGATTGGACAGCAGCTTGGGCTGCAACCGCGACTCCAGCGCGGCTTCATCGATTTCCTGCACGGTCAGCAAGGTATCCACAAAAACGCGGTAGCCGCGCGGTGTTGGCACCCGGCCAGCGGACGTATGCGGGCTGGCGACAAAGCCCATCTCTTCCAGATCGGCCATCACATTGCGGATTGTCGCCGGGGACAGCTCCAGCCCGGATATCTTGGACAGCGCGCGTGAACCCACCGGTTGACCATCGGCGATATACCGTTCAACCAGGGCTTTTAATAGGGTTTGGGCGCGAATGTCGAGTTGCATGCAAGTATTCTATGCGAGATAAGCAGATTCACCGTAATTATAATAAATCCCTACTGCAATATAGCGGCCAAAAACAGGGGGCTGCTGCAAAAGCGCTGCTACCGGCAAGGATTTTTCTGCAAAAACATGATTGTTGCGATAACAAAAACTGCTGTTGTGTGTTTATTATATCCATTCAAGCAAAGCGCCCAATTCATGGATCACCGCGTGTGGTTTTACATGCGGATGAGGCAACTCGTGCGGCTGCAGCCGTTTACGGTCCACCCATACCGCCTGCATGCCCGCCCTCTGCGCACCTTCCACGTCCAGCAACAGATCGTCACCGACAAACACAATATCTTTCGGCGCCAGTTGCAGCGCTTCGCAGGCCGCCGCAAAGATGCGTGGATCAGGTTTGGCGCAACCGAAGGTATGCGCGGCGATGGATACCTTGAAATATGGCGCCAGACCGATCGCTTTCAAGTCGGCAAAGCCGTTGGATACCGATCCCAGCACTACCCGTTCGCGTAGTTTATCCAGCGCGGGCAGCACATCGTCGAATAATTCAACCTTATTGCGCGCATCGGCAAATACCGCCATGGCAAGATCGGCCTTGGTCACATCTTCGCCATGCTCGCCAAACAGCTTGGTCAGCATCGCATGCCGCAGCGCCCATAAGTCATATTGGAAACGCGGATTGGTCGAGATCATCGCCTTGCGATGGCCGCGCATGCTTTCTATTGAATAATTGCGCGCCACTTCCGGCGTATTGATGCTCACCCACTGGAACAGCGTTGCTTCTGCATGCTGCAGCACCGGTCCGACCGGCCACAGGGTCTCGTCCAGGTCGAACAGAACGGCCTTGGCTCCTTTGATACTTACATTAATACTCATATTTAATACTCATACCGACTCACTTTTCGTGAAAAATTAGCTCTAATTATGTTCTAATCTGCATCATCCATGCTATCAGCCCTCGTTAATTTATGACTTCGTCGCCAAAAACCATTGCACTGGTCGGCAAATACAATGCCGCCGGGGTCACGCATTCCATTACGGAGCTGGCCAGTTTCCTTGATGGAGCGGGGCATACCGTCATCATTGAGGCCGAAACCGCGCAAAACATGCAGCTGGACGGCTTCCCGGTCATGTCGGCGGCTGAGATAGGCAAAACCGTGGATGCCGCCATCGTGCTGGGCGGGGATGGCACGATGCTAGGCATCGCCCGCCAACTGGCACCCTATAATGTACCGCTGATAGGCATCAACCAGGGTCGCCTCGGCTTCATTACCGACATTCCGCTGGACCGCACCATCCCGGTCATCACCGAAATGCTGGAAGGTAAATATGTTTCCGAAAAGCGCAGCCTTCTGCAAGGCATTGTCGTGCGCGACGGCGAACAGATATTCAGCGGCATGGCGTTCAACGATGTCGTTGTATCGCGCGGCGCCGGCACCGGCATGGTGGAATTGCGCGTGGATGTGGATAGCCATTTCATGTACAACCAGCGCTCCGACGGGCTGATTGTGTCCACGCCTACGGGTTCCACCGCGTATGCACTGTCCGCCGGAGGGCCGCTGCTGCACCCCAGCCTGGCCGGCATCGTCATGGTGCCGATTGCACCGCACGCGCTGTCCAACCGCCCTATCGTGCTGCCGGATACCAGCGAGATCGTGATCGAAATCGCCGCCGGCCGCGATATCACCGTCAACTTTGACATGCAGTCTTTCGCAAGCCTGATGTACAAAGACAGGATCATTATCCAGCGCTCCGAGCACACGATTACTTTTCTGCATCCGCAGGGCTGGAATTATTACGATACGCTGCGCCAGAAGCTGCACTGGAACGAGTATCCTTCCGTTGTCGGCCAGTAAGCTAAGCCACTAGGCTAAAATACAGACCGCCTCTCCTTATTCCTTGCCTGACCCTTGATCTATTATGCTGCGCACGCTCGCGATTCGTGACTTTGTTATTGTTGATGCCATAGAGCTGGAATTTTCAGCCGGCTTTACCGTTTTCACCGGCGAAACCGGTGCGGGAAAATCCATCCTGATCGATGCGCTGGCACTGGCGCTGGGCGGCCGCGGCGACGCCAGCATGGTGCGCGAAGGCGCGGCCAAGGCCGACATTTCAGCCGAATTCTCGCAGGATGACAATACTGCCGCGTGGCTGGACGCCAACGACTTCGCCAGTGAAGACCAGCAGTTGCTGCTGCGCCGTGTCATTGACAATGCCGGACGTTCGAAGGCCTACATCAACGGTATCACTGCTACTGCCGCGCAGCTGCGCGAGCTAGGTGACATGCTGGTGGACATCCACGGCCAGCATGCGCACCAGTCACTGCTGAAAACCGAGGCCCAGCGCGCGCTGCTGGATATGCAGGGCGGCTTCCAGGCGGACGTGCATAAACTAGGCGTGCTGCACAAAAACTGGCGCAACCTGGCGAAACAGCGTGAAGAATTTGAAACCAATGCCAAGAACGTGCTGCTGGAAAGAGAGCGGCTGGAATGGCAGGTACAGGAGCTGGACAAGCTGCAGATACAGCCCGGCGAGTGGGAAAGCATCAGCCATGAACACAGCCGCCTGGCGCACGCCGCCAGCCTGCTGGAGGGCGCACAGGAAGCTGCGGAGCTGATTTCCGAGTCGGACCATCCTATGCTGTCGCAACTGTCTTCACTGCACCAGAAACTGCTAAAGCTGCTGGAATACGACGCCGCGCTGAAACCGGTGACGGATGCAATGGACTCAGCCCGCATCAACCTGCAGGAAACCACGTATGCACTCAACGACTATCTAGGCCGCGTGGACCTGGACCCGGCGCGCCTGCGCAGCGTGGAAAATCGCGTGGAAGCAATCCATTCAACCGCGCGCCGTTTCCATGTAGCACCGGACGCGTTGCACCAGGAATTCGCCAGCCTGTCGGAACAATTGCAGCAACTGTCCAACGCTTCCGACATGGATGCGCTGAAGGCTCAGGAAGAGAATGCACGGCAGGTGTATCTGAAAGCGGCACAAAAACTCAGCAAGGCGCGCGCCACAGTCGCCAAGGATCTGGGCAAGGCCGTGACGGTTGCGATGCAGGATCTGAGCATGTCCGGCGGCAGCTTCTCGATTGCGCTCAATCCATGCGAGCCGTCTGCAGCAGGGTTGGAACAAGTTGAGTTCCTGGTTGCCGGCCATGCCGGCGTGCAGGCGCGGCCGCTGGCCAAGGTCGCCTCTGGGGGTGAACTGGCGAGGATATCGCTGGCGATTTCCGTCATTACTTCCTGCGCAACCGCCACGCCGACACTGATTTTTGATGAGGTGGACAGCGGCATCGGCGGCGGCGTTGCCGAAGTTGTCGGACGCCTGCTGAAGCGGCTGGGGCAGGACAGGCAGGTGCTATGTGTCACGCATTTGCCGCAGGTGGCCAGCCAGGCCAACCAGCATTTCCAGGTCAGCAAGGCCAGCAGCGCAGGCAAGACCGTATCGCATATAGACGGGCTGGACAACAAACAGCGCGTGGAAGAAATCGCGCGCATGCTGGGCGGCATAGAAATCACCGCCACTACCCGCAAGCACGCGCGGGAACTACTGGCGTCATAGGATCGTCGCCTCTGTGCCCTGGCAGCACGAGCTAGTACCTGGCCACCAAAACTTTGGCGGCCAGCAAACAATTGAAAACAAAGAATCGCATCCATGGCATTTTTGAAAGAACCCGAATATTCGCACGGCAAAATCGCCAAGACGGCGGTAGTGCTGATCAATCTCGGCACGCCCGAAGCTCCGACCACGGCTGCTGTGCGGCGCTACCTGAAAGAATTTTTGTGGGATCCACGCGTGGTGGAAATACCGCGCGCGCTGTGGTGGCTGATCCTGAATTGCATCATCCTGCCTTTCCGTTCCAGTAAATCGGCCGCCAAATATGCATCAATATGGGCGAAGGAAGGCTCACCGCTGAAAATTCATACCGAAAAGCAGGCGCTGCTGCTGAAAGGCTATCTTGGCGAACGCGGCCACGACGTGCATGTCGCTTATGCGATGCGCTATGGCGCGCCGTCCATTCCGTCGGTGCTGGCCAAATTGAAGGCAGACGGCTATCAGCGCATCATGGTGTTGCCGGCTTACCCGCAAT
>JAYSKH010000067.1:0-4194 GCA_043726505.1 Undibacterium sp.
GCCAGGACATCGCATTCAGGCCGGAATCATAGTCATGGATAATGGCGCGGTTCATTGACGCTACCTGTGCTCTGGGGTCACGCACAACATTCAGGAACAGCATGTCGGGGAACAGGTCCATCAGTTCATCGGCGTAGAAGACGCTGTCCAGCGACTTATCCATGACGACGCTCGCACGGTGCTGTTCGCCGCTGCGCAGCAACAGCTCCCACAGTATGCGGTGCACACTGCGCGGCTGCTCGCGCAGCGATTCAAAAATCTCCACCGGGTCGAAAACGATATCCTTCCACTTCACCATGCTTGCAGCCTGCAGGCCGACGACGTCCACCACCAGCTTGAAGTAGGCTCGGTCATCCGACAGATCGCCGTAGCGTTCCACCAGCGGCATAAAATCCACGATGTGCAGCGGATAAGGAGAATAAAATTCGCTGCTGTTGTTCAGCCGCAGCCGCAGCGCATGGCTGCCGCATCTGCGCAAAGGGATCATCAGCACCGGCCGTGGCCGCTTACCTGCAGAACCGGTTTGAGTATGTTGAGTGCTCTCTATCGTTTTCGACGTTTCCATGCTGACATTCTCCAAAACGGGATTGTGTCCCGGGCGGGGTGAACAAGGGCGCAAATACAACTCAATCAAAACTCAAAAATAAGCAAAAAACTTTTCAGCAAACGCATCCACGTCGCAGGTCTGCAGGGAGTTGATGCCCCCTGCCGCCTGCCTGCCGCCGCCTGTTGCAAAGGATGAACAGAAGCCGTGTGCGGCTTTTTGTTCTGGAACGGCGGAACGCACACTGACAACAAAGCAGCCATCCGGTTTTTCAGTCAGCACCGCAATCGACTTGTCGCAGCATTCAACCTGCAGTTTATTGGCCAACAGGCCGGAGACGCGGCGCGCCCAAGGCTGGTTGGGCAGCACATAAATCGCGCCGTTTTTTTGTTCCCATTGGGGACGAAGGCCTTCCAGCAATGCCATGTCCTGCAGATAGGCGTGCTTCAGCAACGTAAAATTGGCAGAGCCGGCGATAAAATCAAAGGGATCTGTATACTGATGAAGGTCCTGGTACAGCATAGCAGGCGGCACATGCAGATCACCCAGGGTTTCGCCATAGGCGTTGTAATTCAACAGATTGCCCAGTTCGCACAATTGTTCGCGTGCAGGCTGGGATAAACCGGCCTGCACAGCCATTGCATCGGCGACCTTGCCCAAATTATCGCCATAGGCCGCGATGATCGCCCATGGCCGAAACCGCCCCTGCAAATAGCGGTCTACCAGGATGCTGGTGCATACATCCGGCGACTCATCCCACTGCAGGCTGAGCCGTGGATGCTCGAACCGGGACCGCGCGGAATGATGATCAAAATAGCAGATGTCCATACCCTGCTCCAGCAGGCGCTTCAGCGCATCGACATTGGTATCAAGGGAAACATCCAGTACGGTAATGCGGCCGCATGAGGACACGCCATCCGCAGATGGCGGTGTCAGTTGCGACAGCAACTGGATGTCGCGCTTTACGCCGGTCACCAGTTGCGCATCACGCGGTTCTGCCAGCCTTAGCTGGTGCAGTGCGCAGATGCCGTCGGCATCGCCGTTGAAAACGTCGTAGTCGCGGCTATTGTGGGCCTGCTTTGGCGAACCGGTGTTTTGCATATCAATACTCATACTGAATCATCTTACAAAGCAGCGCTCTGATAAATACTGGCACAGCGCTTGGCTGGCATCGGTGGCAGGCACGAATTCCGTATTCAACTCCATCGCCGGCGACAATGGCGCTTCGTAGGGCGAAGAGATACCGGTAAATTCGGCAATCTCGCCGGATCTAGCGCGTTTGTAAAGGCCTTTAGGGTCGCGCGCCTCGCAGGCGGCGGTCGATGTGCTGACATAGACTTCGATAAAACGCTCATTGCCGATAATATCTGCCGCCATCTGGCGATCTGCGCTAAAAGGAGAAATCATGGCGGTGATGACGATCAGTCCGGCCTCATTCATCAGGTAAGCCACTTCCGCCGCGCGGCGTATGTTTTCCCGGCGGTCGGCGGCGG
The DNA here is from genome assembly GCA_043726505.1 of Undibacterium sp. GTDB lineage: Bacteria > Pseudomonadota > Gammaproteobacteria > Burkholderiales > Burkholderiaceae_D > Undibacterium. The sequence goes on from JAYSKH010000067.1 coordinate 2,038, forward strand.
AAAACCCGAGGTCCCTGTTCAGGTGGTGGCGCAGATTATCGCCATCCAGTACATAGCAGCAATGGCCGCGGCTCAGCAGTTCTTTTTCCAGCTCGCCGGCTATCGTTGATTTGCCTGCGCCGCTCAAGCCTGTCAGCCACACGGTGGCAGGACGCTGCTTCAGCACAGCCTGGCGTGCTTCCGAAGAAACCAGGCCATGGTGCCAACTGATATTGGACGTCTGCGCCTCGGTTTTTCTTGTAGAAGAAACACCTGACTCCGACGCATCGCCGTAGGGGGCGGAAATTGCGCCGCCATCAGCGCCATGGGCCAGGCTTTTCGCCTCTTCTGCTATAAACATGTTTGCTCCATCCTACTGTTATTTGCCATACCGGCCACCGCGAGCCGATATATCCAGGCCAGAACAATAATGCGCTGCCTGCCTTACAGGTGTTACGAATTGCATCAACAAGTATCGCAGTATCAACGGGTATCCGGCTCCGGTCGATTTACAGCCTTATTTTGCACGTTCACAACCATTAAAACTCTTCCCAGTCCTGTTCACTGGCCTGCTTGGAATTGGCGACACGGCGAACCTGCTTCAGTTCAGATTGTGGCGCCGCCCTGGCTTTCTTTGCGATGGGGATGATGTTCTGCCGCCCTGCTGACAGCATATGGCCGCCATACTGCATGCCGCTCAGACGGAAGGTGCTGACCACTTGCGCCAGATTGTTTGCCTGCGTTTGCAGGGACCCCGCCGCTGCCGCTGCCTCTTCCACCAGCGCTGCATTTTGCTGCGTCACGTCATCCATCTGCATGATGGCTGCATTGATCTGTTCTATGCCCGAGGTCTGCTCCTGCGTTGCAGACATGATCTCATTCATGATGTCGGTAACGCGTTTGATACTGCTGACGATGTCCTGCATCGTCGCACCGGCCTGGTCTACCAGCCTGGCACCCGTATCAACCTGCTGCACCGAGTCGTTAATCAGTACCTTGATTTCCTTGGCAGCCTGCGCGGAGCGCTGCGCGAGGTTCCTGACCTCGGAGGCTACCACGGCAAATCCCCTGCCCTGTTCGCCGGCGCGGGCGGCTTCCACCGCCGCATTCAACGCCAGGATATTGGTCTGGAAGGCGATGCCGTCTATGACGCCGATAATGTCAACGATCTTCTTGGAAGAATCGTTGATCGAGCCCATGGTGCCTATCACTTCAGCAACCACGGCGCCTCCTTTGACGGCAACCTCGGAAGCCGATACCGCCAGCTGGTTGGCCTGGCGTGCATTGTCTGCATTCTGTTTGACTGTCGAAGTCAGCTCTTCCATCGACGACGCCGTCTCTTCCAGCGAACCTGCCTGCTGCTCGGTACGCGAAGAAAGATCCAGGTTGCCGGATGCAATCTGCTCTGACGCGGTGGCAATCGTATCAGTGCCGGTACGCACCTGGCCGACGATATTGACCAGGCTGTCGCGCATTTCCTTCATTGCGTGCAGCAGGCTGGTTTTGTCATTGGCCGCCACTGCGACATCCACCGACAGGTCGCCGGCGGCAATCTGCCCTGCGATTTCGGCTGCATATTGCGGCTCCCCACCCAATTGCCGGAGCAGGCTACGCGTGATCAGCGAGGCTGCAGCCACGCCTGTCACCAGCGCGATAATCCCGAAAACAATCACGGAGATGCGCGCGCTGTCGTAGGCTTGCTCAGCCTCCAGGATGGCGTCGCTGTTTTGTTTGTTTTCGGAGCTCAGGAACTCATTCAGCTGGTCCCACCATTTTTTCTGTATCGGGCGGAATTCAGAACGCAATACCTTGTAGGCCTCGTCGCCTTTCTTTTGCACTCCCAGATCAGCGGCTTTATTGATGAAAGGTTCAGCAAGCGTTGCCTGCTCCTTGATGCTGGCAAACAGCGAGAGTTCAGAGCCGGCGTTCGTGTCGCGGCTCAGCATCTTGCTTAATTTTTCTTCTGCATCCGCGTATTTCTTCGCCTGTACCCTGATGCGGTTGACCTCGCCCTGGATTTCACCATCATCAGTAAGCAGGATCAGGTTGCGCAACGCCAGCGCGCGCTCGGTGATGGTCAGATACATTGTGGAGGCAAGGTTTGCCTGCACATTATTGACGTTGGCGATCTCTTCCATGCGGTTCTGCATCTGCGCCATGCGGGTCAACGACAAAAGC
>JAYSKH010000068.1:0-25338 GCA_043726505.1 Undibacterium sp.
TCGACTTCAATCAGCCGCAGACCCTGATCGGCAAAACGGTTCAGGCAAGCCTTGATCAGCGAGGATTTTCCGGTGCCGCGCGCGCCGGTCAGCAGCACATTATTGGCCGGTTTGCCGTGCACGAATTGCAGCGTGTTCTGCTCTATCTGCTTCTTTTGCGTGGAAATATTGTGCAGGTCATCCAAGGCAATGCCGGACGCATGCCGGACCGCCTGCAGGTATCCGTGGCCGCCACGCTTACGCCAGCGAAATGCACTGGCCGCCTGCCAGTCTGGAGCGCGGTGCGCGGCAGGCAAAATGGCTTCGAGGCGCGTCAGCAGGGATTCTGCGCGGGATAAAAACTGGTCTAATTGTGTCATGGCGCCAACATCGGCTTAAGCTGCAAAATAACGGAGATCAGGAACGGTAATCCGCATTGATCGATACATAGTCATGCGACAGGTCGCAGGTCCATACGGTGGCTTCTGCATTGCCGCGCGCCAGTTTCACGCGTATCGTGATCTCGCTCTGCTTCATCACGCGCTGGCCGTCTTCCTCTCGGTAGTCGGGATTGCGGCCGCCATTCTTGGCTACCCACACATCATCCAGGTACATATTGAGACGGCTGACATCCAGATCGTTGACGCCCGCATAGCCGATTGCCGCAAGGATGCGGCCCAGATTCGGATCGGAAGCGAAGAAAGCGGTTTTCACCAGCGGCGAATGGGCGATGGAGTAGGCAATCTTGCGGCACTCGTCCGTATCCAGCCCCTCTTCCACCGTGATAGTCATGAACTTGGTCGCACCTTCGCCGTCGCGGATGATCATCTGCGCCAGCTTTTGCGACAACGCAATCACGGCATCCGCCAGCGCCTTGTATTCCGGGCTGTCGACGTCTGTAACCTCAAGGCTGGATGTACCGGTGGCAATCAGCATGAACGAGTCATTGGTGGAGGTGTCCCCATCTATCGTGATGCAGTTGAAGGATTTGTCGGCCGCCTGCTTGACCAGATGGTCCAGCACCGGCTGCGCAACTTTGGCATCCAGCGCCAGATAGCCAAGCATCGTCGCCATATTCGGCTTGATCATGCCGGCGCCCTTGCTGATGCCCGTCATGGTAACTGTCACGCCATTGATGACCGTGGTTGCAGACGCTGCCTTGGGCTGCGTGTCGGTCGTCATGATCGCCTCAGCTGCCAGATACCAGTTATCCTCTTTCAGGTTGGCAATGGCCTTGGGCAAGCCAGCAGTGAGGCGGTCAACCGGCAGCGGTTCAAGAATCACGCCGGTGGAAAACGGTAGTATCTGCGACGCGTCGCAACCCAGCAACTCCGCCAGCGCCACGCAAGTTTCGTTGGCAGCAACCAGACCGGCATCGCCTGTTCCCGCATTGGCGTTTCCTGTATTGACCACCAGCGCCCGTATCGGCGAGCTGGAAATACGCAGTGCTTCCAGATGTGCCTTGCATACCTGCACCGGCGCGGCACAAAAACGATTGGTCGTAAACACGCCGGATACTGTGGCAGTGGGCGCCAGCGCCATGACCAGCACATCCTTACGGTTGGGCTTCTTGATACCGGCCTCGGCAAAGCCGAGCTGGATACCGGCAACGGGTTTCAGATCGGAAGCAACGGGAAGCGGGGAATTGACGGCCATGATAATCCTAGCAATGAAATCAAGCCGTTATTGTAGGGCATTTTGGCGCTTTTCGAGAGCCGCGTTTTTTGAAGGCTGCTCATCCTGGTCACATAAAAAAAGTTCATCGCCGATAAAGCCAGGGCCGGCATTATCGGCGCTGGAAGTATTATCTTATGCTCAGTTCAGGCAAGCTGAGCCGCGTATTGCTCCAGATGATAGTCGGTATTGCCAAACTGCAGCTCTATCGCCATCAGCCGTTTGAAAAAATGGCTGACATCCAGTTCATCCGTAACGCCCATGCCGCCATGCAGCTGCACAGCCTGCTGGCCGACAAAACGGCATGCCTGGCCTATCACCACCTTGGCTGCCGACATCGCAGCGCTGCGTATGGCCGGATCCTGCTCTTCACAGCGCACCGCCGCCAGATAAGCCATCGAGCGCGCCTGCTCTATATGCAGCACCATGTCTGCCATCCGGTGCTGCAACGCCTGGAATTTGGCGATGGGCGAACCAAACTGCTTGCGGTCTTTTGCATACTGTATGGTTGCCGCCAGCAGCTTGTCCAGCGCACCGACTGCCTCGGCACAGATGGCTGCCAGCCCTGCATCCAGCACCAGGCCCAATGCCTTTTCAGCATCGGCACTGTTATTACTACGTTCTCCCAGCATGGCAGCTGCAGGCACAAACACCTGCTCCAACCACAGTTCACAGGCAGCAACGCCGTCCACTGTTTTATATGGCAACTGGCGCAGGCCCGGCGTATTACGCGGCACGGCGAATACCGCCAACGGGCCGTGCTGCCCGGCAGCGGCGACTCTGGCCGTTACCAGCAGCAGGTCGGCGGAAGCGCCATGCGGCAGCACGCTTTTATGGCCAGTCAGCACATATCCTTCGCCCAATGGCCATGCACGGGTTTCCACCGAGCGCCAATCGTAGCGCGTAGCCGGCTCATCATGTGCCAGCACGGCGATCTGCTCGCCGCCGGCCAGTGCCGGCAGCAAGGCTGCGCATTGCTCGGCAGTACCTAGCGCCCCCACCGTGCGGCTGGCCAGCACTGCGCTGGCCAGGTAAGGTTCCAGCACCAGCCCTGCGCCCAGCGCAGACATCACCAGCATCGTTTCCAGCGGGCCGCCGCCCAGACCACCGTGTTCTTCAGATACATTAATCGCCAGCAGGCCCAGATCGGCAAAACCCTGCCATATCTCGCGGCTGAAACCGTCCGGCTGCTGCCTGTATGTCTGGCGGGCTTCAAAACCGTATTCCTTGGTGATAAAGCGCTGCGTCGTATCCAGCAGCATCTGCTGCTCTTCACTAAAACTGAAATCCATATCTTCTCCTGAACGGCTACAGGCCCAAAGTTCGTGTGCCGGGTTCGCCGGATGCCGACTTAAAGTCCGCGCTAACGACCGAATTAAAGGCCCGAATTAAAGTCCGAGTATCATCTGCGCGATGATGTTTTTTTGTATTTCATTGGAACCGCCGTAAATCGACAGTTTGCGCATGTTCAGATAATTCGCTGCCAGCGGCGTTGCATAGAAAGGCCCGGCAGCATCGCCCTGATAACCGGCCGCCATCGCATCGCGCCGCAGCGGCAGCGCATAGCTGCCGGCTGCCTGCGTCAGCAATTCGGTAATCGCCTGCTGTATCTCTGTACCCTTGATTTTCAGAATCGATGCTTCCGGGCCCGGCGCGCGGCGCTGTTCTTCCGCAGATAGCACGCGCAGATTAGTGATTTCCAGCGCAACCAGATCGATTTCGACTTGTGCGATCCGCGCAGAAAACAAAGGATCCTTGATCAGTGGCTTGCCGTTCTTGATTTCCAGCGATGCGATGCGCTTCAAGCGCGCCAGTTCGCGCTTGGCAATGCCGATGCCGGCGATGTTGGTGCGCTCATGGCCTAGCAGGAATTTGGCATAGGTCCAGCCCTGATTCTCCTGCCCGACCAGATTTTCCGCAGGCACACGCACGTTTTCCAGCCAGACTTCATTGACCTCGTGCGCGCCGTCCATCGTGATGATGGGCCGCACGGTTACGCCAGGCGATTTCATGTCTATCAGCAAAAAAGAAATGCCGCGCTGAGGTTTTACCTCGGTGTCGGTGCGCACCAGGCAAAAGATCCAGTCCGCATATTGCGCCTGCGTGGTCCAGGTCTTCTGGCCGTTGACGATGTAGCTGTCGCCGTCGCGCACCGCGCTTGTTTTGACCGACGCCAGATCGGAACCCGAGCCTGGCTCCGAATAACCCTGGCACCACCATTCCTTACCCGACAGGATATTGGGCAGGAAGCGCTGTTGCTGGGCAGGCGATCCAAAAGCCATGATCACAGGCGCAACCATCTTGACGCCAAAAGGAATGATGCGAGGCGCGCCAGCGGCTGCGCACTCTTCCTCAAAAATATATTTTTGCACCGCCGACCAGCCGGTGCCGCCGAATTCCGCCGCCCACGAAGAACCGCCCCAGCCCTGCGCGTGTAGCGCCGTCTGCCATCGCACGTAGTCGTCGCGCTCCAGTATCAGTCCGTTGACGACCTTGTACTGGATGTCGGCCGGTAAAGCACGCGCGACAAAATCCCGCACCTGCTGCCGGAACGCATTTTCTTCCGCTGTGAAATTGAGATTCATAGACCCTCGTCTCTGGCACCGCCGATCCGCTCCCGGAATGACGACTGCCTTGTTTTTTTCGATTTTTAATTAATTCTGCTATGCAGAATTTAATTCCAAAAATATAGATAAACTTTATGTGCTCTGCTAAGCTATGTCAAGTTTGGAAGAAACAGGCTTCGCTTCGCTACGAAAAAGCCGTGCCCTCCCCACTCAGTACCTGCCACCAACAGAATAGACATCATGGACGACAACACACAAGCTCCCGCCGCGCCGCGCAACCCCAATGCCAAGGAAGACCGGCATTTCGTTACGGCGCTGGCGCGCGGCCTCGACATCCTCTCCTGCTTCCGCTCCGGAGACAGGCTGCTGGGCAACCAGGAACTGGCTGAACGCAGCAAGCTTCCGAAATCGACCGTTTCAAGGCTGACCTATACGCTGACCAAACTCGGCTATCTGGATTATGTGGACCACCGCGCCAAGTACCGGCTGGGGTCGGCATCGCTTGCACTGGGCAGTGCAATGCTGGCGCGGATGGACGTACGACAGCTGGCGCGGCCGCTGATGCAGGAGCTGGCTGATTTTTCGCAGGGCATGGTATCGCTGGGCATGCATGACCGGCTCAGCATGATCTATGTGGAGAACTGCCGCAGCCAGACGGCGTTGACGCTGAGCCTGGACGTGGGCTCGCGCATCCCGTTAGCCACCACGGCAATGGGGCGCGCCTATCTGGCGGAACTGGACGCACCGGAACGCGAGCAATTGCTGGACAAGATAAAAACTGCCGACGAAGCTGCGTGGGAACAGACACAGCACAGCATCCAGCAATCCCTACAGGAGTATCAGGACCTGGCCTGTTGCACGTCATTCGGCAGCTGGCAAAAAGATGTCAACGCGATTGCCGTTGCCTTCAAGCCCGGCAAAGGCATGGCGCCGGTTTCCGTCAACTGCGGCGGCCCTGCTTTCAAGCTGGCGCCGGAATTCCTGCTCAATGAAGTCAGGCCGCGCCTGCTGGATCTGGTGCAGAGGATGCGGCATTCGCTGGGTACGCATTCCTGAGCCACACATAAGGAAAAAAACGAGGGAACGGGCCGCCTTCAGGGTTGGCGATACATCTGGACCAGATTACGGCCCAGTTCCTTGGCGCGGTACATTGCATTATCTGCATTGCGCGACAGTTCAACCTCGTCGGTACCATGTTCGGGATACAGCACCACACCAGTGCTGGATGATACTTCCAGCACATGCCCGCCGGTAATCTCAAAAGGCTGGTTCAATGAATGGCGGATTTTTTCTGCCACCAGCATGGCATCTTCTTCATGCTCGATCACGGGCAAAAGCACGACAAATTCATCGCCGCCTATGCGGGCAACAGTATCGGATTCGCGCACGCAATCCTGCATTCTTTCTGCCACCGCGCGCAGCAGCATATCGCCGACATGGTGGCCCAGGCTGTCATTGACGGGCTTGAAGTTATCCAGATCCAGGTACATCAGCGCCAGCCGACCCTTGTCGCGCCGGGCCTGCAGTATCGCGTGGTGTAGTCGGTCCTTGAACATGGCGCGGTTGGGCAGGCCGGTCAGCTCGTCATATTGCGCCAGATAGCGGAAGCGGGCTTCGCTGGCGCGCAGCTCCCGGGTCATGTCGCGCGCCAATGCCAGCGCGCGCTCGCGGCCTGTCGCCAGTTGCCACGTCAGTATCGCCAGCAGCAGGCTCAGCAGGATACCTGTTGCAGCGATCAGACCCGACTTGTCCTTGCCGACATGCTCTTCATAACCGGGCAAGGTACTGATGACGATCGTCCATGTATGCCCGCCGTTGGACACGTATTCCGTCGCCGTGATCTTTTCGCCATCCTTGCGCTGCCCCGGCCTGACCGCGGTGCGCGCCACCGAGTCGTACATCAGCGTATCGGCTGTGGTTTCCACGCCATCATAAATGCGGATATCGGTAGCAGGCTGATTTTCGCCATACAGTCCTGCCATCAGATCGTCCATGCGGAAAGGAGCAAATATCCAGCCGCGGATATTGGTCAGCCTGGCGGCAGGAGTATCGTTAATAGCGCCGCTTTTGTAGATAGGCAGGTACATCAGGAATTCCGCCTCTCCGGCACTACCCGTGCCGCCGGCAACCGGCGCCAGCATCAGCTTGGAAGAAACGGCCACATTGCCGGAATCACGTGCGCGGTCCATCGCCACACGCTGGCTGGGGTCAGAATATAAGTCCAAGCCCAGCGCTGCCAGGTTGCGGCCGGTGAATGGCTCCAGCTGCAGCACCGGCACATACATCGCATGCTGCCCCTGCGCCCGGATGTCGTAGCCGGCAAAGCCGGCGTCACGCATCTTCAGCACATGCTCTTCCCTTTGCGATGCCGGCACAGTCGCCGCCATGCCTATGCCTTCCATGCCGGCATAATCGGCGCCCAGCTGCAGCGCGTTGACGTATGCGGCAAAGCTTTCACGCCTGACTTCTCCAGATACGGCATACAGTCCCTGGGCGCCATGCAGCACCTGCTCATAAGCGGCCATTCTTTGTTCTATCCGGCTGCTGACGTCGCGCACATTGAAATCGAGCGATACGTGCAGATCTAGTGCAGCATTGTCTTTTTCGTGCCGCCATGCCAGAAAGCTCACGCTGAGCGACACGCATAGGACTAGCAGCACCAGCCGGTGCCGGCGTAAGCGGGTGAACATCATGCGTGGAAACTTACCATGGACCGTGCCAGTGCGGGATCAAAGTATTTTTCAAAAATCCGCAATACCGTGCCGTCTGCCAGCATCTGTCGCACCAGCACCCTCCATTTTTCGCGCTCCTGCGACGACAATGATTTGTTGGACATGATCAGCCCATGCGGGATCGCAGGATCCTGCGTCTCAATGATGGAGGTCAGATTGCGTATCGACGTATTGGACAACTGCGAGTAATCGAAAGGTTCGATGATCATGCCCTGAATGCGGTTTGCTGCAAGAATTTTATACAACGGATCCAGGCTCGCGGCATACGTGACGCGCTGCTGCCTGTTCAATGCGTCCACCAGGCGGTTAGCATTTTTACTATAACGAAAAGCCCGGATCACGCCCAACCGCAGTGTGCCGCCAGCTTCAAAATCCGGCAGCTGCTGTACACCGGCATCCTTGCGCACCAGCAGATAATATTTGTTGGAAAAGTACCACGCAAAGCTGGCAAATTTGTCACGGTCTTCGTTGGTGATGCCGGAAAGGCTGAAATCCAGCGCGCCGGATTCTATCAGCTGCCAGATCCGCGCACGCGGCAGCAGGCTGGTATTGATGCGGCATCCGCTGCGGCGGGCCAGTTCGTCGGCAAAATCCTTGTCTATGCCAGCGCCGGTCGCAGCAGAATACAGCAAGCCATGGTCATGCAGGCCCAGCGTCAGCGTGCGCGAGCAATCCGGGCCACCGCTCTTTACCGCAGGTGCTGCTGCAACCGCCTGCGCCGCAGCGGGCTGGCTGGCCATCGACAAAGAAAACACGAGGATGGCAAATAGGCGGATCGGGGTAAGCATGCTTCTTGAATCAGTCTGCGTCGCGCAATAAAACAAAGGGAAACGGGTAAGTCTTGATCTTGCATTCTGCCACAGCCGCATGGCATGACAAGCACATATTGCCCATACGTCCAAACAAAAGCACAGAACTTCCACATTCCCGGTTTTTTGTGAATTTCTTTGCTCGTTTTTATGTTTTTTCTGTCAATGCCCAGTGCGGGCCGCCGGTGTTTTTGCTGATTTTCTTGACAAGATATAGCTCGCCATATTCAGCGCCAGTTCGGTTTTGCCAACGAATACCTTGCCGGCCCGGTCTTTTTGCAGCAAGGCCGCCTCTTCTTCGCTGGCTGTTCTGACCACGGTTTCGATCGCAGGATTCAACGCCAGCGCGGTCTCTATCATCTGGCGCGCATGGAAGCTGTCCGGCAGGCTGATCACCAGCATGCCTGCCCTTGCCACATGCGCCTGGATCAGCACCGCAGGTTCGGAGGCATCACCGGCCACCGCATGCTGGCCTTGCTTGCGCAGCTGATCGACCAGTTCGCGGTTTTGTTCGGCCACGACGACCATGTGGCCATCTGCGCGCAAGGTTTCCGCGATATGCCGTCCTACCCTGCCATAACCGACAATGATCACGTGACCTGCCAAGTGTTCGGAGGCGACTGTCGCCGGCAGTTCTGCCAGCGGATCATCCCTGTGTTCCAGGTCCCGCGCAAATTGCGAGCGCGACCGTAGCCAGGTCTGCAGCGGCTGTATCAGCTTGAACACCATGGAATTGAGCGCAATGGAAATGATCGCTCCGGCCAGTATCAGGTTTTGCCCCTGCACCGGCAACACGCCCAGCGATACACCCAGCCCGGCCAGGATGAATGAAAACTCGCCTATCTGCGCAAGGCTGGCCGATACCGTCAGCGCCGTGTTCAGCGGATAGCGGAACAGCATGACAAGAATAAACGCAGCTATCGATTTGCCGAAAATGATGATGGCCACCACCGCCAGCACCTGCAAGGGCTGCTGTATCAGCACCATAGGGTCAAACAGCATGCCGACCGACACAAAAAAAAGTACAGAAAACGCATCTTGCAGCGGCAGTGAATCTTCCGCCGCGCGCAAGCTCAGCTCAGATTCGCGCAACACCATGCCGGCAAAAAAAGCGCCGAGCGCGAACGACACACCGAACAATGATGCGGACGCGCTGGCAATGCCGACCGCCGCAGCGATTACGCACAAGGTAAACAATTCACGCGATCCGGTGCGTGCCACATGCCACAATATCCACGGAAACAGCTTGCGCCCCACAACCAGCATGAAGCCGATGAACAGCGCTACCTGCCCCAGAGTCTTGAATAGCGTCATCCAGATGCCAGGGCCTTCAGCCCCGGCGGGCGTACCGCTGCCCAAAGCTGCCAGCGGCGGCAGCAACACCAGCACCAGCACCATGACCAGATCTTCGACCACCAGCCAGCCAACCGCTATGCGGCCATTAACCGAATCGAGCACCCCCTGGCTTTCCAGCGCCTTCAGCAGCACCACGGTGCTGGCGACCGACAGCGCAAGCCCGAATACAATACCGGCACCCAAGTTCCAGCCCCACAGGCTGGCGACGCCCGCACCCATTGCAGTCGCCACTGCAATCTGCACGATCGCGCCCGGCAGCGCAATGCGCTTCACCGACAGCAGATCATCCAGAGAAAAATGCAGGCCAACGCCAAACATCAGCAGCATGACGCCGATTTCTGCCAGTTGTCCGGCGAGCGCAACGTCGGCGACATAACCGGGTGTTGCAGGTCCTATCAGGATGCCGGCGACCAGATAGCCGACCAAGGCAGGCAACTTCATTTTTACTGCGACAAAACCCAGTATCAGCGCGAAGCCGAACGCAGCGGCAATGGTGGTGATCAGCGAAATATTGTGATCCATAGGCGTATCTCAACTCCTTCTGTGACGAGGGGCAACCGGGAGGCTGCTGGGGTGGGATGAGCGTCCTTGCAACAACTAAGGCCTGGACAACGTAAGGAAAAGGGGTAGAGGAACGCTGCAAAAATTGATGGGGTCGGCGCTGCGGCGATCAGACCGATCCATCACATTCGGCCATCGCGCTGCACACTCACCTGAGTTGCATTTTGCATTATAAGGCAAGCCAGGCGGACTGCCGGAATTCGGCAATGCCTTTAAATTCCTGGCCGTGACTTGCAAAGAGTGCGCCGAAATAAAAAAAGGGGCAGCCCGGCTGCCCCTCGCTTAGCTACTTCTGGCGATCAGGCCAGTTTGCCATGGCATTGCTTGTACTTCTTGCCGCTACCGCAAGGACAAGGATCGTTGCGGCCGATTTTCAAACCCTGGTTCAGCACAGGTTCGAAAGAAGGGTTTTCTGCGACGGCTGTCGGCGCCAGCATTTCTTCCGGCGTGGCATCGGCATCAAAATCCGCGTGCTGGTAGTGCACGTTTTCCAGCGCAGGCTGTGCAAACTGCTCTTCCGCCGCTTCGATTTCTTCACGCGACTGTATCCGCACTGTTACCACGGTACGTACAACCTCGCTCTTGATCTGGTCCAGCATCTGGCCGAACAGTTCGAAAGCTTCGCGCTTGTATTCCTGCTTCGGGTTCTTCTGTGCATAACCGCGCAGATGGATACCCTGGCGCAGGTGGTCCAGCGCCGCCAGATGTTCGCGCCAGTGGTTATCGATATTCTGCAGCATCACGCTACGCTCGAATCCGCCAAAGGCTTCCTTGCCAACCAGCTCAATTTTTGCACTATAGGCTTCATCGGCCGCTTTTTGCACGCGCTCCAGAATGTCGTCGTCATTCAGGTTCTGCTCGTCTTTCAGCATCGCCTGCAAAGGCACGGCCAATGCCCATTCATTGGCCAGTGTAGCTTCCAGCGAAGGAATATCCCACTGCTCTTCGACCGACTCTTCTGCCACATACGTGCGTACGATGTCATGGAACATGCCGCTGCGCAGCGAAGTCATCAGTTCGGAAATGTCATGCGCTTCCAGCAACTCGTTACGCTGCTGGTAAATCACTTTGCGCTGGTCGTTGGCAACGTCATCATATTCCAGCAATTGCTTGCGGATATCAAAGTTGCGCGCTTCAACCTTGCGCTGCGCGGATTCGATGGAACGCGATACGATGCCCGCTTCAATCGGCTCGCCTTCAGGCATCTTCAGCCTGTCCATGATAGCGCGCACGCGGTCGCCGGCAAAAATGCGCAGCAGCGTATCGTCCAGCGACAGGTAGAAGCGTGAAGAGCCTGGATCACCCTGGCGGCCGGAACGGCCACGCAACTGGTTATCCACACGGCGGGATTCGTGGCGCTCGGTACCGATGATGTGCAGGCCGCCGGCATTAACAACATGCTCGTGCAACGATTGCCATTCATCGCTGAGGACTTTTGATTTTTGCTGCTTGTCCGCATCCGACAGGCTGTCATCCGCTTCGATCAACTGCACCTGCTTGGCGACGTTACCGCCCAACACGATATCAGTACCGCGACCGGCCATGTTGGTGGCAATCGTGATGCCTTTAGGACGTCCTGCCTGCGCAATGATTTCCGCTTCGCGCGCATGCTGCTTCGCGTTCAACACATTGTGCGGCAGCTTGGCCTTCTCCAGAATGCCGGACAACAATTCGGAATTTTCAATCGAGGTCGTACCTACCAATACCGGTTGCCCACGCTCGTAGCAATCCTGGATGTCTTTCAGCATCGCGCCGTATTTTTCCTCGGCGGATTTGTATACCTGATCCTGGCGGTCCTTGCGCTGCGACGGACGGTTCGGCGGAATGACCACGGTTTCCAGGCCATAGATTTCCTGGAATTCGTAGGCTTCGGTATCGGCCGTGCCCGTCATGCCCGACAGGCGGCTGTACATGCGGAAGTAGTTCTGGAAGGTGATCGATGCCAGCGTCTGGTTCTCGTTCTGGATCTTGACGCCTTCCTTGGCTTCGACTGCCTGGTGCAGACCGTCGGACCAGCGCCGGCCTGTCATCAGGCGGCCCGTGAATTCATCAACGATGATCACTTCATTGTTCTGCACAACGTAGTGCTGATCCTTGAAGTACAGCGCATGCGCGCGCAGTGCCGCATACAGATGGTGGATCAGCGTGATATTGGCGGCATCGTACAGCGATGCACCTTCCGGCAGCAGGCCCATCTTGGTCAGGATGCGTTCAGCATTGTCATGGCCGGCTTCGGTCAGCAATACCTGATGCGATTTTTCATCCTTGGTATAATCGCCCGGCACTTCGATCTTACCCTTGCCGTCCGGTGTTTCTTCGCCGATCTGCAAAGTCAGCAGCTTGGGCACTTCATTGATCTTGTAGTACAGGTCAGTATGGTTCTCTGCCTGGCCGGAAATGATCAGCGGCGTACGTGCTTCATCGATCAGGATGGAATCGACTTCATCGACCACGGCGAAATTCAGTACGCGCTGCACGCGGTCCTTGGCTTCGTACACCATGTTGTCGCGCAGGTAATCGAAACCGAATTCGTTATTGGTGCCGTAAGTGATGTCAGACGCATAGGCAGTCTGCTTGGCATCATGGTCCAGCTGCGACAGGTTGACGCCGGTACTCAGACCAAGCCAGCCGTACAGTATGCCCATCCATTCGGCATCGCGCTGTGCCAGATAATCATTGACCGTTACCACGTGCACGCCTTTGCCGGACAATGCATTCAGGTAGGTAGGCAAGGTCGCCATCAGCGTCTTGCCTTCGCCGGTGCCCATTTCGGCAATTTTGCCGTAATGCAGCACCATGCCGCCTATCATCTGCACGTCAAAATGGCGCATCTTCAGGATACGTTTGCTGGCCTCGCGGCACACGGCAAAGGCTTCCGGCAGGATGCTGTCCAGTTCCTCGCCTTTGGCGATGCGTTCCTTGAACTCGGGCGTTTTCGCCTGCAATTGCTCATCCGACAAAGCTTCAAACTGCGGTTCCAGCGCATTGATGTCACGCACTGTTTTTTGGTATTGCTTCAAGAGCCGCTGGTTGCGGCTGCCGAATATCTTGGTCAGAAATGACATGCTATGAATGAACTGTGGATTAAGTAAGTACTTGAAAACGCTGCAAGAATCAGTTCAATCGAGTGGGATGGACTTTCTCAGGCAGCAACAAAAAGCGAATGCGGGCTAACTGGCGATTTTACCATGCAGTGCCGGAAACATCAGCAGATACACGGTTTTCGCTACAATTTCACTGCTACGGCGTGCGGTATACAGCCTCCGGCACGCTGGTACCAGAGGCAATTGGTGCTGAAGACGGCAAAATCAAGCTTATTTTTTGCTCAACTCGGCCAGCGTGGCCTGGCTGGCGCCCGCCTGCAGGAATTTATTCGGGTTTTGCGGCACGCCCTTCAGATGCACTTCAAAGTGCAGGTGGGAGCCGGTGGAGCGCCCGGTGGAGCCGATGTCGGCGACATGCTGGCCGCGCTTGACGATGTCACCCACTTTCACGTAGATCCGCGATGTGTGCGCATAACGGGTCATGATGTCGCCGCCATGGTCAATTTCCAGCATATTGCCGAATTGCGGATGAAACTCTGCGGCAATCACCACGCCGCCTGCCGCCGCAACGATGGGCGTGCCAGTCGGCGCCGGGAAATCTATCCCCTCATGGAAGGCGCTGCGCCCGGTAAAAGGATCCAGACGCCAGCCGAAGCTCGATGCGCTGTAAGTCACGTTGACAGGTTGTATCGTCGGCAACATCTTGGCCTGCACTTTCAGGCCCATCAGCTTGGTTTCCACGACGTTCATGAAATCTGAACGGTGCTCCACGTCTTTTTCCATTCCTTCCAGCAGTTGCTGGAATTCCGACATGTTCAGCTCCTTGGCCGGGCCACGGCTGGACATTTCCATGCCGCCCCTGGCAGGCGCTTCCTTGAAGTTGAACTCTTCCGGCTTGACGCCGGCCAGCCCCTGCACCCGTTCACCGAGTGCATCAAGGCGCATCAATTGCGCCTGCATCTCACCCACCTTGATGGCAAGCGCGGCCAGATTCTCTTTCAGGTACTTTTCTTTGGCGTTGGGATCGCTGACGGTGGCCACTGGAACGAATTCGCGCAACAGCGGCAGGTCGCCGCTGGCGAGGCGCAAGGTCAGTGCGGCCATCATGGCCGAGCACAGCATGATCAGGAAAAAGAAGGCGAATACAGAAAACAGCACGTGTTTGGTGGTCAGCGTGACCGATTTAGCCTGCGTAAAGCGAGAATGCATTAAAATTATTTGCATCTGTCCACTCCGGCCTTAGCACCCAGCGCAATCAAGCCCGGGGCTTTGTGGTAAGGTTCCATCCATGCAGCCATCGTCACCTCCTCCATATCGAATCAACATCAAGCGCACGCGAAAACTTGCGACCACCAGCGGTGCCGTCGATTTTTTACGCACCAATGACAAAATCGCACCCCTGTTGCCTACTATCAGGCGCAACGCTTCTCTACAAAAAGATTGCGGGGCGATACTGCCCGCGATGTTTGATGCTTGCGATGTTTTGCAATTAGCAGAAGGACAACTCACGTTATCCACACCCAATGCCGCACTTGCCAGCAGGCTGAAACAGCAATTGCCGAAATTGCAAGATGCTTTGCAGCAGCGGGGATGGCAGATTAACGCAATCCGAATTAAAGTACAAGTCAGAAGAACGGTGGAGAGGGCGGCGCCGGCCAAGCAGGCGCTGCTATCGAATCAGGCACTGAAGGCCTTTGATACACTGGGAACAACGCTGGAAGACACCGCGCAAAATGCGGCCCTGATATCCGCGTTGCAAAATCTGGTGCAGCGGCACCGGCAAAAATAAACACTGACGGACCAGTCGGCTGATCAGCTTGTCAGGTCAGCGCCCACTCGCGGTGCTCCTGCTGTGCATAGGAGTCGGGCGCATCTGCCAGCGTATCGAAACTGACAATTTCATACGCGTCCGGCTGCGCCAACAACGCACGCAGTAGCTGGTTGTTCAGGCCATGGCCCGATTTGTGCGCCGTGTAACTTGCCAGCAAAGGATGTCCGATCAGATACAGGTCGCCGATGGCATCCAGTATCTTGTGGCGCACGAACTCATCATCAAAACGCAGGCCATCGGCATTCAGAATGCGGTATTCGTCCATCACAATCGCATTTTCCATTGAGCCGCCGCGCGCCAGCCCTATGCCGCGCAACATTTCTACGTCCTGCATGAAACCGAAGGTGCGCGCCCTGGCGACATCCTTGACATAGGACACCTTGGCAAAATCCACTTCCGCCGTCTGCGTCGTACCATCCACCGCGGGGTGATTGAATTCGATGAAAAAATGCAGCTTGAAACCATCGAAGGGTTCCAGCCTTGCCCATTTTTCCGATTTGCCCGACCCTTCACGGATTTCCACGGGCTTCAGCACGCGGATGAATTTTTTGGCAACGTCCTGCTCCTGCATGCCGGCCTGCTGCAACAGATAAACAAAAGAAGATGCGGAACCATCCATGATAGGAATTTCTTCCGCGCTGACATCCACATACAGATTGTCAATGCCGAGACCCGCGCATGCGGATAGCAGATGCTCAACGGTAGATACCTTCGCGCCTTCGTTGACCAGCGTCGATGCCATGCGGGTGTCACCGACATTAGTGGCAAAAGCGGGGAAGACAACAGGCGGGTCCAGATCGATACGGCTGAAAACAATGCCGGTATCGGCAGCCGCCGGACGCAGGATCAGGTCAACCTTGGTACCGGAATGCACACCGACGCCTATGGTTTTGACAAGTTTTTTGATGGTTCTTTGTTTGAGCATGCGGCTATTATAGCTACTTGCCCGTTTTCAGATGCGCTGCTATCCGCCGCGTAGCCAAATCGCAACGCCGTGAAGCAATAAAAAACGGCGCGGGATAATAAAAAAGCGGCGCCTTAAGCGCCGCTTCAATAAAACTCATACGACAAACGACCAAAACAACTTAGGCCAGTTGCGCCAGCAGAGTCTCTGCATTGGACACTTCAAACTTGCCCGCTGCTTCGATGTTCAGTTGCTTGACCGTGCCGTCAACTACCAGCATCGAATAACGCTGCGAGCGTGTGCCCATGTTGAACTTGCTGAAATCCGCATCCAGGCCCAGCGCCTTGCTGAAGTCTGCATTGCCATCCGCCATCATGCGGACTGTACCGATAGATTTCTGTTCACGGCCCCATGCGCCCATGACGAAAGCGTCATTGACCGAGATGCACCAGATCTCATCAACGCCCTTGGCTTTCAGCTGGTCGGCATGCTGCACATAACCAGGCACGTGCTTGGCGGAGCAGGTTGGCGTGAACGCGCCAGGCAAACCAAAAATCGCAATAGTCTTACCCTTGACCAGATCCGACACTTTAAAAGTGTTCGGTCCCAGAGAGCAGCCTTCAGTTTCTACTTCAATAAATTCCGCCAGCGTGCCTTCAGGCAATTTGTCACCGATTTGAATTGTCATGTTTGACTCCTGTTTAATTTTTTGGAAAAAAGCACTGGCAATCCCTCCGCCACCCCCTCCCTACCTAGGGCGCAACATCAGAAAAAATGCTCTGGCTAAGTGCTGGACGCCAGTATGCCTGAGTCTGCAACTTTGTGCAGAAAGCAAAACGCCGGCAACAATGCCGGCGTTTTGCTTTACTTGCTTAATCCAGGCTCTTTATTAATCCTGGGTGACTAAGCGTAGCGAGCGGCTACAGGTTGGGTTGAGAAGCGCAGCTGTGCTAACGCACAGCGAGCATCGCAAACTCAAGATGTAGTCGCGCAGTAGCTTAGTCAGCTTGTTTGCGCAGGAAGGCTGGGATGTCGTATGTCTCCATGCCATTCTTCTCCAGTGCCCGCACCGTATCGGACGCCGACTCACGACGCCATACCGCTGGCTTGCTCAAACCTTCCAGACCGGTAGTCGCCGAACCCGAAGTCATCGAGCCCGAAGCCATCATCGGTGTGCCCATGATAGGTTCATTGTGGGTACCGGTACGCAGTACTGGCGTTTGCACCAGCTGGATGTTTTTCTTGCCGCGGCCCAGGCCGGTAGCAACCACGGTCACGCGGATGTCGTCGCCCATGGTGTCGTCATACGCAATACCTTGCGCAATCGACGCATCGGGAGCCGCGAAGGCGCGCACTGCCGCCATCACTTCCTTGATTTCCTTACCCTTCAGGCTGCGGCTCGCAGTAACATTAACCAGTACGCCGCGCGCGCCGGACAGGTCGATGCCATCCAGCAGCGGAGAAGCAACTGCCTGCTCTGCGGCAATACGGGCGCGGTCCACGCCGGAAGCGGTCGCCGTACCCATCATTGCTTTGCCCTGCTCGCCCATGATCGTTTTCACGTCATTGAAGTCGACGTTAATATGGCCAGGCACGTTGATGATCTCGGCAATACCTGCCACCGCATTGTTCAGCACATCGTCGGCGTGTTGCAGCCATTCGATCATGCTGTCGTCTTCGTAGATCTCTTCCAGTTTTTCATTGAGGATGATGATCAGAGAATCGACGTGCTGGGACAAGGCGTCCAGGCCTTCGTCGGCAATGTCCATGCATTTCTTGCCTTCGTAAGAAAAAGGCTTGGACACGACAGCCACGGTCAGCGCGCCAAGTTCCTTGGCGATCTGCGCTACCACAGGAGCCGCGCCAGTGCCAGTGCCGCCGCCCATGCCTGCGGCGATGAACACCATGTGCGCGCCGCGCAGTGCGTCTTCGATACGCGAACGGGATTCTTCAGCCAGCTTGCGGCCCACTTCCGGCTGCATGCCTGCACCCAGACCGGTTTCGCCGATCTGGATCACGTTATGCGCTTTGGACTGCGTCAGCGCCTGTGCATCGGTGTTGGCGGCAATGAACTCCACGCCGCACACACCTTTGTTGATCATGTGCTGCACCGCGTTACCACCTGCGCCACCGACGCCGACGACCTTGATCACCGTACCTTGTGTGGCGTTATCGACCATATCGAACTCCATCATGACTTCCTCCAAGTTGGCAGTTTTTAGTCGATAGGCATCACGGTAGTGACGACTAGCGACTAAATACTGCATATCACAACATTATAAAATGATTATGCAAAACTTAAGACCAATTACTACTAAAATTTCAACTAAAAATTCCCTAAAAACCACTCTTTCATGCGCTGCCAGACTGCTTTGGCAGAGCCCTCCTGCCGCGTGACGATATGGCCACGTATGTACTGCTTCTTCGCCTCCAACAACAAACCCAGTACTGTTGCATAACGCGGGCTGCGCACCACGTCCGCCAACTGCCCTGCGTACGCGGGAATTCCCAGCCGAGTCGGCTTCAGGAAGATGTCTTCTGCCATCTCCACCATGCCGGGCATGATGGAAGAACCGCCGGTCAGCACGATGCCGCTGGACAGCACATCTTCATAACCCGATTCGCGCACTACCTGGTGCACCAGCGCAAACAGCTCTTCCACCCGCGGCTCTATCACTGCCGCCAAAGCCTGGCGTGACAGTGAACGCGGGCCGCGGTCGCCCAATCCCGGCACTTCCAGCGTGTCCGAAGGATCGGCCAGCACCTGCTTGGCAACGCCGAAACGCAGTTTGATTTCCTCAGCTTCCGAGGTCGGCGTGCGCAGGGCCATCGCAATATCATTGGTGATCTGGTCACCGGCGATGGGGATCACGGCCGTGTGGCGGATCGCACCTTCACTGAATACCGCCACGTCGGTCGTGCCGCCGCCGATATCGATCAGCACGACACCCAGTTCTTTTTCATCCTTGGTCAACACTGCTTCAGCGGATGCCATCGGTTGCAGGATCAGGTCTGACACTTCCAGGCCGCAACGGCGCACGCATTTGACGATGTTCTGCACTGCCGATACCGCGCCGGTGACGATATGCACCTTCACTTCCAGCCGGATGCCGCTCATGCCTATCGGCTCGCGCACATCATCCTGATTGTCGACGATGAATTCCTGCGGCACCGTATGCAGCAACTGCTGGTCGGTCGGGATATTGACTGCCTTGGCTGTCTCGATCACGCGCGACACATCGGCGGCCATCACTTCCTTGTCCTTGATCGCTACCATGCCGCTGGAGTTGAAGCTGCGGATATGGCTGCCGGCGATGCCGGTATAGACATGCCTGATCTTGCAATCCGCCATCAGCTCCGCCTCTTCCAGCGCGCGCTGTATGGACTCGACGGTTGCCTCAATGTTGACCACGACGCCTTTTTTCAGGCCCTTGGACTCATGCTGGCCAAGGCCTATCACCTCGTGCCGGCCATCAGGCATGACCTCGGCCACCACCGCCACAATTTTGGAGGTGCCGATATCGAGACCAACGATCAGATTTTTTGCATCTTTTGTCATGTCATCCCACTTGCTTCATTAATTGACGAAGGCCCTCGCCGCTCACAGGGTGCTATCCTGCATCGCGACTCCGGGTTTTCGCTTGCCTTTTACCCCAAGATTGCTGTGACTGGATTTCAGTGCCAGCCCGTTCGGGTAACGCATGTCCACACTTTCTATACTTTCCTGCAGGCTTGCCACCAACTGCGGATACACGGTCAGCAAGCGGTCCACCCTTTCTTTCAGCGTCGTGCTGGTCTGCTCGCGCCCCAGCTCCACGCGCATGCCGTTATTCAATTTCAGGCTCCACGCGTAGCGATTCGAATACTGCAGCGCTTCCGGCGCCAGGCTGATCTTGCCAAACCAGGCTTTCAGATCCGCATACCGCGCCAACACTTCTTTCTCGCTGCCGTCCGGCCCGTCAAACTCCACCAGGTCGGCGTCTTCCTCCGCCTCGGCCAGGTTGGCGGTAAATACATCGCCCTTCACCGACAGCAGACGTCCCTGCTCTCCCCACGTGCCCAACGCCGTATGTTCTTCCAGCGTCACGATCAGCTTATTCGGCCATTCCCTCTGTACCGACGCTTTGCGCACCCAGGGCACCGCCTCGAACGCGCCGCGCACTGCATCCAGGTTCGTCGTAAAAAAATTACCCTTGATACGCGGCAATGCGCCGTCGCGTATCGTCAACGCATTCACATGCCGCAAATCCTGCTGTGCCGTCGGCTCTATCTGTATCACCTTCAGCGTAAACATCGGCCGCTGCACCACCCACCACACGCCGGACGCCAGCAACAGCAGCAGCAATACGGCAAACAGCGTATTGGCAACCATATTGAGGAGCTTGACGTCTTGCCACATGTTAAGGCTTGCTTCCTTTGCTCATTTTCAGACGCGCCGTCTTCAGTATTTCCAGGCACAGGTCTTCATAATTCATGCCGGTCGCGCGCGCCGCCATCGGCACCAGCGAATGACCTGTCATTCCCGGCGAGGTATTGATCTCGATCAGGAAAGGTTTATTGTCCGACGCACGCAGCAGCACATCCACACGCGCCCAGCCTTCGCAGTTCAGCGAGCGGTAGGCTTCCAGCGACATCTGCTGTATTTCGGCGGTCAGCACATCATCAATCGGCGCCGGGCACAGGTATTTGGTGTCGTCAGTAAAATATTTGTTCTGGTAATCGTAGTTGCCCTGCGGCGCTACAATCTCAATCACCGGCAAGGCGCGCGCCTGCGCACCGGTACCAAGTATTGCCACTGTCAGCTCGCGGCCGGTGATGAACTCTTCGGCCAGCACTTCATCATCGAACTGGGCAGCCAGCACATAAGCATCCTGCATATCGGAATAGCCGTTGACCTTGGTAATGCCTATCGTCGATCCTTCATGCGGCGGCTTGACGATCAGCGGCAGGCCCAGGTCATCGGGCACCAGGCGCAACTCTGTCTTGGGCGTCAGCACCGCGTATTTGGGCGTGACCAGGCCATGAGAGATCCAGATCTTCTTGGTAAAAATCTTGTCCATCGCGATCGACGATGCCATGACGCCACTACCGGTGTAAGGAATGCCCAGCTGTTCCAGTGCGCCCTGCAGGCTGCCGTCTTCGCCAAAGCGTCCGTGCAAAGCAATAAAGACTCGGTCGAACTTCTCGGCGGCCAGATCGGCGAAGCCGCGCTCGGCAGGATCGAACGCATGCGCATCGACACCCTTGCTCTTCAGCGCATTCAATACGCCGGTGCCGGACATGATGGAAATTTCACGTTCAGCGGAACGGCCGCCGAACAGCACGCCGACCTTACCCAGGCCCGCTGCATCATTTTGTGTGGTTTGCTCGCTCATCATTATTTCTCTGTCGTTTGTGCCAGCTTGCCCGGAACGGCGCTGATAGAACCCGCGCCCATCACAATCACTACATCACCGTCTGTCAGCACATGCAGCAAGCTGTCTGGCATGTCCTTGATATCTTCTACAAATACCGGTTCTATCTTGCCCATCACGCGCACTGCCCGTGCCAGCGCCCTGCCGTCTGCCGCCACAATCGGCGCTTCGCCAGCGGCGTAAACTTCGGCCAGCACCACTGCGTCGGCAGTGGAGATCACCTTGACAAAGTCTTCAAACAGATCGCGTGTCCGCGTAAAGCGATGCGGCTGGAAAGCCAGCACCAGTCTGCGCCCCGGATACGCACCGCGCGCTGCTGCCAGCGTGGCTGCCATTTCAACAGGATGGTGGCCATAATCGTCTACCAGTGCAAACGTGCCGCCGGGGGCGGTATTGGCCGCCGGCAATGTAATTTCGCCGTAACGAGTAAAGCGCCGGCCTACGCCATTGAATTCCGACAGCGCAATTTGCGTGTCCTTGTCCGCCACGCCGACTTCACGCGCAATCGCAATTGCCGCGCAGGCATTCTGTACGTTGTGCATGCCAGGCTGGTTCAGGCTGACCGGCATATCGGCATACCCTTCCTGGACGACGGTGAAATGCATCTTGCCGCCGGCCGCTTCGGCATTCACCGCGCGGATATCGGCATCTTCATGGAAGCCGTAAGTGACGATGGGCTTGGAGACGAAAGGCATGATCTCGCGCACATTGGCATCGTCCAGGCACAGCACAGCCACGCCATAAAAAGGCAACCGCTGCGTGAACTCGATGAAAGCCTGCTTCAGTTTCGCAAAATCGTGGCCATAGGTTTCCATATGGTCGGCATCGATATTGGTGATGACTTCAATCACCGGCAGCAGGTTCAGGAAAGATGCGTCGGACTCATCTGCCTCGGCGACGATGAAATCACCGCTGCCCAGCTTGGCGTTGGCGCCGGCACTGTTCAGGCGGCCGCCGATAACAAAGGTAGGGTCCAGGCCGCCCTGCGCCAGTACGCTGGCAACCAGGCTGGTGGTCGTGGTCTTGCCGTGCGTGCCGGCGATCGCAATGCCGCTTTTCAGCCGCATCAGTTCCGCCAGCATCATCGCGCGCGGCACGATGGGGATATGGCGTGCGCGCCCAGCCACCACTTCCGGGTTATCCGACTTTACCGCAGTGGATGTAACGATGGCGTCCGCGCCATTGATGTTTTCTGCTACGTGGCCCAGCATAACCTTGGCGCCCAGCGTTGCCAGACGCTGCGACGCGGAATTGGAGCCCAGGTCGGAGCCTGAAATCGTATAGCCCAGGTTCAACAATACCTCGGCAATGCCGCTCATGCCTGAGCCGCCTATGCCGACAAAATGGATATGTTTGACTTTATGTTTCATGCTAATTCTTCCAACACCTGTGCAATTTTTTCATTCGCCTGCCGCTGGCCAAGGCTGTAAGCCGTCTGCGCCATCGTCAAACATTGTTCTCTCGTCATTTCCTGCAATTGCCGGGCCAGACCTGCTGCATTCAACTCACCCTGCGGCAGATACACTGCCGCTTTCTGCTGCGCCAGCCAGCGCGCATTGTCGCGCTGGTGCGATGTGCTCGACGCGACAAAAGGCACCAGTACGCTGGCGACGCCCGCGGCAGTCAGCTCCGACACCGTAATTGCACCTGCGCGGCAGATAACCAGGTCAGCCTCCGCATAGCGGCGCGGCATGTCATCAATAAAATCCAGCACTTCCGCCTGTACGCCGGCTGCTGCATACGCCTGGCTCAATGCAGCGATATGCTGCTTGCCCGACTGATGCGTGACCACCGGACGCTGGTCCGCCGGGATCAGCGCCAATGCCGCGGGTACGCTATCGTTCAATACCTTGGCGCCCAGACTGCCGCCGACGACCAGTATCTTCAAAGGACCTGTCCTGCCGGCATAACGCTGCGCGGGCTCTGGCAAGCGGCAGATTTCCTGCCGCACCGGGTTACCGGTCACGCGAGTCTTCTTGTCGGTTTGCACGTTCCCGGACGGCAGGCCGAACAGCAGTTTGCTGGCGATGGGCCGCAAAGCCTTGTTCGACAGCAGCAAGCCGGCATCGGCATTCATCAGCACTAGCGGTCTGCCACGCAATACCGCCATCAAGCCGCCAGGCACCGTCACATATCCGCCCATGCCGAGCACCACATGCGGCTTGCGCCTGGCCATAATGGCCCAGCAAGATACAAAACTTGCCAGCAGCCGGAAGGTGCCGCTTACCGTATGCATCAGGCCCTTGCCGCGCAGGCCGGAAAAATTGATGGTGTCCATCGCCACACCATGCCGCGGCACAATCTGCCCTTCCATGCCCTTGCTGGTGCCAAGCCAGCTTACCTGCCAGCCGCGCGCCTTCATCGTCTCGGCAATCGCCAGACCAGGAAAAATATGCCCGCCCGTACCGGCTGCCATGATCAGCAATTTCTTGCCCGTTGCGGCGGGCCGCAATACCTGTGATGCACTCATGGCCGGCCTCCACGCATCAGCAAGCGGTTTTCATAATCGATGCGCAACAAAATCGCCAGGCCTATGCAGTTGATCATGATGCCGGAACCGCCATAACTCATCAGCGGCAAGGTCAGCCCCTTGGTCGGCAGCAGACCCAGGTTCACACCCATGTTGATGAAAGCCTGCACACCTATCCAGATACCCACGCCCTTTGCCGTCAGACCGGCAAAAGTCAGGTCCAGCGCAATCGCTTGCCGGCCGATTTCAAACGCGCGTTTCACCAGCCAGTAAAACAGCAGCACCACAACCAGCACACCGGAGAATCCGAGTTCCTCGCCGATGACGGCCAGTAAAAAGTCGGTGTGTGCTTCCGGCAGGTAGTGCAGTTTCTCCACACTGGCTCCTAGACCGACGCCAAACAGTTCGCCACGGCCGAAGGCGATCAGCGAATGCGATAGCTGATATGCCTTGCCCAGCGCGTTCTCTTCTACCCACGGATTCATGTAAGCAAAAATCCTTTCGCGCCGCCATGGAGACAGCACGATCACCATGCTGAATATGCCCACCAGCGTCGCCGCAATGCCGCCAAACCAGATGCCGTTGATGCCGCCCAGGAACAGGATGCCCATCGCGATACAGACAATGACACCGAAGGCGCCCAGATCGGGTTCTAGCAGCAGTAGCAAACCCACGACGCCAACCGCCGCTGCCATCGGCAAAAAACCCTTGGTCAGCTTGTGCATGTATTCCTGCTTGCGCACTGTGTAGTCGGCTGCATACAGTACAACAAACAATTTCATCAGCTCCGACGGCTGCAGGTTAAAGACCTTGAACGACAGCCAGCGTTTAGCGCCGTTGACGCCCTTGCCCAGTCCCGGCACCAGCACCGCGGCCAGCAAGATCAGCGTAATGACGAACAAGTAAGGTGCGGCCTTTTGCCAGGTCTCGATCTTTACCCTGAAGACAAACAGGCCCACCAGCAGCGACACTGCAATAAACATGGCCTGGCGCACCAGGAAATGCGTGTTCTTGTAGTTGGCGTATTTCGGCGAATCCGGCAAAGAGATCGACGCCGAATACACCATGACCATGCCAAACAACATCAGAATCAGCGTGACCCAGATCAGCGGCTGGTCGTACTCCATCATCCGCGAGCGTTTGGCCAGATGTGACGCAGCCACAGGCTCTGCCGAAAATGGCAGCCATTTGCTGAGCGACGTCAACGCCTGTCTCATCAGAGTACCTCGCCTTTGGATAAGCCAATTTCCCTTACCGCGTCCACAAATACCTGTGCGCGGTGTGCATAATTGCGGAACATGTCCAGGCTTGCACAGGCAGGCGACAACAACACGATATCGCCTTCATTCGCCTGCTCGGATGCTGCCTCTACCGCCTGTTCCAGCGTCTGAAAATCATGCATGTCCACTGCAGTATCCTGTATCGCCGCGCGTATCTCGCCGGCGGCCTTGCCTATCAGCAGCACTGCCTTTGCATGCCGCATCACTGGCTCAGCCAAGGGAGAAAAATCCTGGCCTTTGCCTTCACCACCGGCAATCAGGATCACGCGCTTGTCAAAAGTACCAGAGCCTCCGGCTGATTCCTGGCCTATGCCCTTCAGCGCTGCCACGGTAGCGCCGACATTGGTGCCTTTGCTGTCATCGATATAATCGACGCCGGCGATAGTTGCGATCAGCTCCACGCGGTGCGGCTCGCCGTGATATTCGCGCAAGCCATGCAGCAAGGGTGCAAACGACAGCCCTATCGTGCGGCACAGCGCCAGCGCCGCCAGCGCATTGGCAGCATTGTGCTGCCCTCGAATTTTTAACGCATCCATCGGCATCAGCCGGGAAATCGTCACCGGCACTTCTTCCGCATCTTTTTTCTTGCGGCGGCCGGTAGGCTGACCTTCTTCGCCGGCGGCAGCCGACGCCAGCCATACCATGCCGTGCTCATTGACCAGGCCCATGTCGCCGGCCTGTTCTGGCTCGCCGACGCCGAAGCTGACAATATTTGTG